>NZ_JBSGCY010000099.1:0-26112 GCF_053602115.1 Nocardia sp. NPDC004582
CCGGTGCGGGCGTGCGACCGTCGCCGTGCACCGTCCAGCGGACACCCAAATCCATGAACTGCCCGCTTTCTGCCGAAGGCGGGACGGTCGAGGCCGGGGCGGCGGGTGCGACCTGGCTGACCGGTGATACCGCGGCGACCGGGGAGTCCGAGGCGAGCGTCGCCGAGGGCTGTCCGGCGGGCTGGCTCGACCCCGCCGGAATCGGCTGCGGCAGTGCGGAGTTCAGGCCCTGCGGCACCGCGTGCAGCGGTGTGGCGACCTGGACGCCCGCGGGCAGGCAACCGCTGATCAGCGACGCGAGTACCGGTTTCCCGGATGCCTCGGCGAACGACTCGGCCCCGGAACGGAAGACGGCGAGAATGCCGTCATAGAAATGCACCGGCCGCACCAGATGGCTGCCGATCACCGTGCGGGCGTCGTCGGCCGTGCTCACCTCGCGGCCCAGGATGGGGGAGTACACGGTGACCGCGGGGGCGGCGACCGCGACGTCGTCCACCGCCGCGGCGACGATATCGGCGGAATCGCGCAGAATCCGGTTGTGATAGGGGTAGGCGGCGGGCACGCGGGTGGCGCGCACCCCGGCCGCCTGCGCGACGCGTTCGAGCTCGAGCAGCGCTTCGTGCGGGCCCGACACCACCGACTGGCGCGGTCCGTTGTCCACCGCGACGGTCAGACCCGGCAGATTCAGCAGTCCGACAAGGTGATCGGCGCGCACGGCCCCGATCCCGAGCGCGGTCATCCCGCCCAGGCCGGTGCTGAGCCGCTGCAAGGTTTCCGCGCGCAGGCACACCAGCCCGGCCATATCGGTGATCGACACCGACCCCGCCAGCGCGAGCGCGGTCAGTTCACCCAGGCTGTGCCCGATCAGCACGTGGGAGCGAACGCCGCGCGCGGCGAGTCCGTGCCAGGCCAGCACGCCCCCGGCGAACAGCGCCAGATCCAGTGTCACCGGCCGGGTCCGGGCCAGTTCCTCCCAGCCCGGTGCGCCCGGGTCGCGCAGCAGGTCGGAGATGCGGCCGTGTCCGCGCAGCGCGGCGACGGCGTCGATATCGGCGAGAACCGCGGACAGTCGCGGGTCCTCGGTCAGGGCGGCGAGTGCGCCGGGTTGATAGGACCCCTGGCCGGGGAGGACTACGGCGGTACGAGTGCTCATCGAAACTCCTTGGCGGTGTTCGCTTGTTCAGGAATGCGATGGAGATGTGCCGGACGGTCCACACCCGCGGTGCGCTGGGCGTGGCCCGATGTCGCGCTGGGCCCGCGCCCGGAGAACGGTGTGCGACAACTGGTGTCGTGTGCGGGTGAATCCTGGTCCGCCGGAAGCGCGGGCGTCGATGCCCACGGCATGGGACGCGTTCCACGGGTGTTCTCGCGGCCGGCCGCACGATCACCGTGCAGGCGGGTCGTCGTCGACGGCCGGCCGCGCTGTGGAACCGGGCGGCGAGGCGGCTCACTGCGTCGCCCACCCGAATCGACCATAGGGCGCGCCGAAGTCGAAGCCCATGACCGTGAGTGCACAGCAGTCGGCTCAGAGTGACTGCGCGGCAATCCGGTTCCCCACCGGGTCCGCGGCTCAAACGTCTGGTCGCTGTGAGTCGATTGGCTGGCACGCACAGCACCCTTTTGTACGCGGTCGTACACCTAACTTGATGGGGTCCAGGTCACAGCCATAGCCGGAAGGAGCGGGAGACGCATGGCGAACATGCAAGGCGCAGCGACGATTTCGATCACGGATACGCCGGTTGTGCGTGAGCCGGGCCGCCTGACATCGGATGTCGACGCCGCGGCCGTGCAACCACCGAGCTTCGGCGCGGTTCTGCGGCGGTTGCGCGACGAGCGCCGGGTGTCGCGCGAACGCCTGGGTATGGCGGCGGGCGTGAGCGCCAGCTACATCACCCATCTGGAACTCGGGCGGCGCGGGCGCCCCACCCCGGCCGTCGTCGAGGCCCTGTACGGCTGCCTGGACCGGGTCCAGCCGGTCTCGCACCGCTCTCGACGCTATTTGTTCGACCTGGCCGGACTGCCCGATCCGGCCGCCCCGGGACTCGCCGAACTGTGTGCGGCGATGACCCCGGACAAGCTGCGCCGACTCGAGCGGCTCGCCCCGGATCCGGCGGGCTACTTCGATTCCCGCTGGCACGTGCTGGCATTGAACGACCCCGCCCGCCGAGCCTTCCCCGGCCTCACCGAGGGCGGCAACTGGCTGACCTGGCTGCTCGACGACCCCCGCGCCGCGACCGCCCTGATCGACCGCGAAGCCGCCGCCCGCGCCTCGGTCTCGGTCCTGCGGGCCCGCATCGCCGCCTTCGACGTCCCCGACTGGTCCGGCGACTACCTGCGAGCCCTCGGCCGAAACCCCGAATTCCGCCGCCTGTGGTCCCGAGCCCAAGACCTGGACCACCCCGGCGAACGAGTCATCCGACTCCGCGCCTCCCGCGGCGAGATCCCCCTGGACATGCAGCTCTACGACGTCGAAAGCGCCCGCTACCCCGGCTGGATCCGCATGCTGTGGGGCATGGCCAACTGACCACCCGCCCGAATACAGAGGTGGTGGGCTCTGTCGACCGATCATTCTCGACAGAACCCACCACCGGCAGCGGATCGGGGGCCACCGCAGCCCTCGGGGCCTCCCGCGATCCTGACGCCGCACTCACTATAGGTCAGCCTTACCTAACTAATCAAGCGCTGTCTCTCGATCCATGGCTCCCGTTCGACGAGGCGGGTGACAGCTTTCGCGGAAGTAAAGACCGAAGAGCCCGCCTCATCCGCCGACTCGTTCGGCGACCGCGTCCGCGACGGCACCCGCGTCGCCGTCCGCCAGCTGGATCTCGATCACGGCGGTGGGCGTGACCCGGAGGGCGCAGTTCCATTGCCGGTCCGCCACCTGCGGATTCAGGGAGTGATAGGTCCACTCCGCGGCATTCGGCCGGGTGTGGACACTGTCGATGAGGATGGTCGCGCCCGCGGTGCCGATCGGGAGCCTCGGTCCCGCGCACGCCTGGAGTGCCGTCGTGATCGTGGTTATCGCGCTCGAACCGGTCGAACGATAGAGCGCGAGGGCTTCGTAGCTCGAGGTGTTCTGGCCGGTCCCCTTGTCGATCTGCCGTTTTCGGAATGCGGTGAAGTCCGATCCATACAGCTGCCGGAACCCGATGCCGGCCAACACCGCGCAGGTTTCCGGGCGGATGCCGGCGAGGTGTTCCATCGCGTCTGCCGGAACGGTCTGCTGATCCTTGGCGTAGTCGGCGGCCATCGCGGCGTAGGTGGCCGAGTCGACCGTCTTCGCCTTGGCGGGATCGATGATCTGGTCAACATCCTTGGGCGCCAACAGGAGTGCCTCGACATCGATCCCAGGACCCGCCGATTCCGCCGGTCCGCACCCGGTCAGCGCGAACACCGCCGCCATGACCGCCACCTTCACGGTGACCGATGGCTTTCCCACGACCACAGTCGTCCCCCCGATTTCGATCTCGATGGCAAACTATGTCAGCCGAACTCGAGGCCGCAAGAAGACGAGCAGGTCCGATCGCCCCTGCCGAGCCCGCTGTTCAGGATCCCCGGTAGCGGGCGGGTGGCGGGGATGTGCAAATGTGTGCATATGAGCGACGACTTCTCTTCGATCAAATCGCTGGCTGATGTGACGCCCGAGCTGATGAACAAGCTCAGCGAGGGGACGTTCACGGATCTCATCGGGTTGAAGTTCACCGAGTTGAGTGGGGATGGGGTGGCGGCGGAATGGGTGGTGACGCCGCAGCTCTACCAGCCCGCAGGGATCGTCAACGGTGGCGTGTACTGCACGGTCATCGAGACGCTGGCGAGTGTGGCCGGTGGGGCGTGGCTGGGTGACCGCGGCACCGTGGTGGGCGTCAACAACAACACCGACTTCCTGCGGGCGGTGCGCGAGGGGAAGCTGACGGGGGTCGCGACGCCCGTGCATCGGGGGCGGTCGCAGCAGTTGTGGCAGGTCGTGATCACCGACGAGCAGGAGCGAACCGTGGCTCGCGGGCAGGTCCGGTTGCAGAACCTCACCCCGCAGAACTGAGTCGGGCGCGGCCGGATTCGGCGGTCCGGGCGCGGGGACGGGAAATCGTATATCTCCGAAACATGCTGGTAACGCGGGTCGTGCCAGAATGACCGACGATCCGTCCCCGTGATTGCCGAGGAGCCCGCATGCGACTGACGCCGCACGAGCAGGAACGCCTGCTGTTGAGTTACGCGGCCGAGTTGGCGCGGCGGCGGCAGGCCCGGGGGTTGAAACTCAATCATCCCGAGGCGATCGCGATCATCACCGATCACGTGCTCGAGGGCGCCCGGGACGGGCGCACGGTAGCGGAGCTGATGGCCTCCGGCCGCACCGTGCTGACCCGCGACGACGTCATGGACGGGATTCCCGAGATGATCCACGACGTGCAGGTCGAGGCCACGTTCCCGGACGGCACCAAGCTCGTCACCGTCCACCACCCGATCGGATGACCCGCGATGATTCCTGGTGAATACCTCTGTGCCGAGGGCACGATCGAGCTCAACGCCGGCGCGGATCGCATCGAACTCGATGTCGTGAACACCGGCGACCGGCCGGTGCAGGTCGGCTCACACGTGCACTTCCCGCAGGCCAACTCCGCGCTCCAATTCGACCGCGACGCCGCGTACGGCCGCCGTCTCGACATTCCCGCCGGTACCGCGGTGCGCTTCGAACCCGGTCTGGGCCAGCGGGTTTCGCTGGTCCCGCTCGGCGGCGACCGCGAAGTGCACGGAATCAGCCTCACCCCTCCCGGAAAGCTGGATGCCTGATGGCCGAACTCTCTCGCGCCCGATACGCCGAACTGTTCGGGCCCACCGTCGGCGACCGCATCCGGCTCGCCGACACCGACCTGCTCATCGAGATCACCGAGGACCGCAGCGGCGGACCGGGACTCGCCGGTGACGAGGCCGTCTTCGGCGGCGGCAAGGTGCTGCGCGAATCCATGGGCCAGGCTCGGGCCACCCGAGCCGAGGGCACCCCGGACACCGTCATCACCGGCGTGGTGATCATCGACTACTGGGGAATCATCAAGGCCGACATCGGAATCCGCGACGGCCGCATCGTCGCCATCGGCAAGGCCGGCAATCCCGACACCATGAGCGGGGTGCACCCGGACCTGGTGGTCGGTCCGTCGACGGAGATCATCGCGGGCAACGGCCGCATCGTCACCGCGGGCGCCATCGACTGCCACGTGCACTTCATCTGCCCGCAGATCCTCGACGAGGCCATGGCGGGCGGCATCACCACCCTGGTCGGCGGCGGCACCGGCCCGGCCGAGGGCTCCAAGGCCACCACCGTCACCCCCGGCGCCTGGCATCTGGCCCGCATGCTGGAGTCCACCGACTCCTGGCCGGTGAACATCCTGCTGCTCGGCAAGGGCAACACGGTGCGCGAGGACGCGCTGTGGGAGCAATTGCGGGGCGGCGCGGGCGGTTTCAAACTGCACGAGGACTGGGGCACCACCCCGGCCGCCATCGACCACTGCCTCACCGTGGCCGACGCGTCCGGTGTGCAGGTCGCCCTGCACTCGGACACCTTGAACGAGGCCGGCTTCGTGGAGGACACCCTGGCGGCCATCCGCGGCCGGGCCATCCACTCGTATCACACCGAGGGCGCGGGCGGCGGCCACGCACCCGACATCATCACCGTCGCATCGCATCTCAACGTGCTGCCCAGCTCCACCAACCCGACCCGGCCGCACACCATCAACACCCTCGACGAGCACCTGGACATGCTCATGGTGTGCCACCACCTGAGCCCGTCCATCCCCGAGGACCTGGCGTTCGCGGAGTCCCGCATCCGCCCCTCCACCATCGCCGCCGAGGACCTCCTGCACGACCTGGGCGCGATCTCCATGATCGGCTCCGACGCCCAGGCCATGGGCCGCATCGGCGAGGTCGTGATGCGCACCTGGCAGACCGCGCACGTCATGAAGCGCCGCCGCGGCTCCCTGCCGGGCGACGGCGCCGCCGACAACAACCGCGTGCGGCGCTACGTCGCGAAATACACCATCTGCCCGGCGGTCACGCACGGCCTGGACGCCGAGATCGGTTCGGTCGAGGTCGGCAAGCTCGCCGACCTGGTCCTGTGGGAGCCCGCCTTCTTCGGCGTCCGCCCGCACGCGGTCATCAAGGGCGGCGCGATCGCGTGGGCCGCCATGGGCGACGCCAACGCCTCCATCCCGACCCCGCAACCGGTGCTCCCGCGCCCGATGTTCGGCGCCGCCCCGAGTGTCGCGGCCTCGACCTCCCTGCACTTCGTCTCCGAACAGGCCATCGAGGACGGCCTGGCCGATCGCCTGCGCGTCAACCGGAAACTGGTTCCCGTGGCCAACGTCCGCCGCCGCACCAAGGCCGACCTCCCCAACAACGAGGCCATGCCCCGTATCGAGGTCGACCCCGATACCTTCACCGTCCGCATCGACGGCGAGGTCTGGACCGAGCAGCCCGCCACCGAACTCCCCATGGCCCAGCGCTACTTCCTGTTCTGACCGTTCGCGGTCCCGGCCAAAGCCGATGCCCAGCAGGGCATCGGCTTTTTTGATGTTTTCATCAACTTTGTCTTGACAGAGGAAATAGTCGTAATTGATGATTTCATCAACAACGGCGAAGGGGATGGCTGTGACGGGCATCGGCGAAGACGTCGCGACCGGACGGACGGTTCGGGTCGGCGGGCGTGAGATCCATGTCAGCGAATCCGGATCGGGGCCCGCGGTGGTGCTGCTGCACGGCGGCGGGCCGGGCGCGACCGGGGTGGCGAACTATTCGCGCAATATCGAGGCGCTGGCCACGCGGTTCCGGGTGATCGTGCCCGACCTGCCCGGGTACGGGCGGTCGGAGAAGTGGATCGACCAGTCCGATCCGTTCGGATACCTCGGGCGATCGATCGGCGGACTGCTCGACGAACTCGGGATCGCCTCGGCGCATCTGGTCGGGAACTCCTACGGCGGCGCGGCCGCGTTGCGGCTGGCCCTGGATCGGCCCGAGAAGGTCGGTCGCATGGTGCTCATGGGCCCCGGCGGCGTCGGCACCACCCGGACGCTGCCGACCGCGGGGCTGAACGCACTGCTGGGCTACTACCGGGGCGGCGGTCCCAGTCGCGACAAGCTGCGCCGATTCATCCGGGAGTACCTGGTCTTCGACGGCGGCACGGTGCCCGAGGAGCTCATCGAACAGCGCTACGGGGCCAGCATCGACCCCGAGGTCGTCGCCAATCCGCCCCTGCGCCGCCCGTCGGGTCCGCTGGCGCTGCGGACCTTGTGGCGCATGGATTTCACCCGCGACTCGCGGCTGCGCGCGCTCGCCCATCCCACCCTGGTGATCTGGGGTGTGAACGACAAGGTCAATCGCCCCGAGGGCGGACGCATGCTGGCCGAGGCCATGCCGAACTGCGACCTGTACCTGGCGGCCAACACCGGCCACTGGGTGCAGTGGGAGCGCGCCGGACTGTTCAACAGCCTCGCGGCCGCGTTCCTCGAGGATCGATCATGAGCCAGTTCCTGCGACCCACCACCGATGGATCGGTATTCGGCGCCGTCCACCTCGGATACATCGCGGTGCAATCGAACCGGCTGCCGCAGTGGCGGCGTTTCGGCGCGGACGCCATCGGCCTGCACGTCGACGAGATCGACGGCGGCGCACTGCGTTTCCGGCTCGACGACCGCGAATGCCGGTTCCTGATCGAGCGCGGCCCCGCCGAGGACGTGACCGCCATCGGCTGGCAGATCGACGATCACCAGACCTTCGACCGAATCCTGGCCCGCGTCGCCGACCGAGGCGTACCGATCACCGAGGGCAGCGCGGACGAAGCCGCCCTGCGTGGCGTGGAACGCCTGTGGCGCTTCGCCGGGCCGAAAGGCCTTGCGCAGGAGATATTCACGACACCGGTGTCCGCCCCGGCCCCGCTGCGCATGCTGAGCTCCGGCTGGGTCACCGGGGAGGCCGGGCTCGGGCACGTCGCTATCGTGTCGCGGGAACCGGAGGCCATGCGCGCCTACTACCGGACCGTCTTCGATTCCCGCCTCACGGATTTCATCGACGAGAACGTGTCCGGCCTGAGGATGAGGATCCGATTCCTGCGGGTCAACGAACGCCACCACTCGATCGCCATCGCCAATATCCGAGGTCTCAGGATCGATCCGCTGCGAACGCGGGTGCAGCACATCAATATCCAGTCCGAGACCCTCGACGACATGCTCGCCGCCTTCGGGCGGGTCACCGAACTGGGCTTCCGCATGCAGTGGTCGGTCGGCCAGCACACCAATGACCGGGAGCTGTCCTTCTACTGCGTGACCCCGTCCGGATTCGAACTCGAGGTCGGCTGGAATCCGGTGGTCATCGGGCCCGAACTCGAATCCACCTGGGAGCCCGCGACCTATCAGGGCATCAGCAGCTGGGGCCACACCCCGGTGGGGGAGACCGTGTTCGGCAAGTTCACCCAGTTCCGGCAGGCGTTGCGGACCGCCGCCACCCCCGAGATCACCGTCCCGCAGTTGACCGGAGGGCCCCGATGACAGACACCGGCTACGACGTGGTGATCGTCGGTCTCGGACCCACCGGCCTCACCCTGGCGAACCTGCTCGGCCGGCGCGGCACCAGTGTGCTCGTCCTCGAGCGCGAACCGGAGTTCTACGGCATGGCTCGCGCGGTCTACACCGACGACGAGGGTCTGCGGATCTTCCAGACCGCCGGGGCGGCAGACGAACTCGCCGCCGACATGAACGCCGACTCGGTCGTGCAGTGGGTGCGCGGCGACGGGCGGATCCTGGCCCAGTTCCAGCGCACCGACCGTCCGCTGGGCTGGCCGATCGTGAACTTCCTCTACCAGCCGTACCTGGAGAACACCCTCGAACGCGCGCTGGACCGATACCCGCACGTCACCGTGCTCCGCGGCCGCGAGGTCCTGGGCTTCGAGCAGGACGCCCACGGAGTCACCGTCGAGCACGCGCGCTGCCACGGGACCGGCTACGGCAAGAACCCGCCCGACACCGACCGGCAGACCACCGAGCGCGTCCGGTCGCGGTTCCTCGTCGGCTGCGACGGTGGCCGCAGCGTGGTGCGCACGGCGCTCGGAATCGACATGAGCGGCACCAGTTTTCCCGAACGCTGGCTGGTCGTGGACCTGAAGGCCCGCGCCGGTGCGAACCCGTTCGCGCACCTGCCCTACTTCGACTTCGTCTGTGACCCGGCCCTGCCGATCGTGTCCTGCCCGCAGCCGGGCGGGCACCACCGCTTCGAATTCATGCTCACCGACAGCCAGACGAAGGAGGATATGGAGAGCCCGGAAACGGTGCGCCGCCACATCTCCCGCTTCGTCGACCCCGACCGGGTCGACGTGGTGCGCAAGCTGGTCTACACCTTCAACGCCGTGGTCGCCGACCGCTGGCGTGACGGGCGCGTCCTCATCGCGGGCGACGCCGCCCACATGACGCCGCAGTTCATCGGCCAGGGCATGAACTCCGGCGTCCGAGACGCGGACAACCTCTCCTGGAAGCTCACCGCCATCCTCGAACACGGTGCGGACCAGCGGATTCTGGATACCTACGAGACCGAACGCCGCCCGCACGCCAAGGCGATGATCGACCTGTCGGTCCTCAACAAACACCTGGTCTCCCTCGGTAACCCGCTACTCGCCGCGCTCCGGGACCTGGGGCTGACCGCGGCTGTGCGAGTGCCGGGAGCGGGCGGCTGGATCCGGGCCGCGAAGATGAAGCCGGCACCGCGATTCCGGCGTGGGGCGTATCTGGGACTGCCGCGGCGGGGATGGCGCGGCATCGAGGGCACGCTGGCGCCACAGCCGATGGTCCGTACGCACGACGGCCGCGTGATCCGCTTCGACGAGACGCTGGGCCTGGGCTTTTCGCTGATCGGCTACGCCGTCGATCCGCGGGCCGAGCTGAGCGCGGAGGAATTGGCCGCCCTGCGGGCCGTCGGTACCCGGTTCGTCACGGTCTTTCCCCGCGGCGGGCGACCACAAGGCGACCGCGGTGCATGGAACAGCGGAGACGACGATGTCGCCGACCTCGAGGACCACACCGGCGCGATCACGAGATGGCTCGCCAAGGGCGGCGCGCGACGCGGCGGCGTGACCGTGCTCCGGCCCGACCGTTTCGTTTTCGGCACGGTCGAGCACGGCCGGGCCGGGGAACTCGTGGCCGCGCTCCGCACGCAACTGTGCGCGGCGAGCGGGTCCGCGCCGCAGGGGCTGGATATCGCCGTCGACCTGATCGCGCGGGACGCGAGGCGATGAACTCAGAGCCGTGGCAGCGCGGGCAGTTCGCCGGTGGTCAGCTTCTCCGCCGCGCGCTTGGTCATGCCGAACATGCGCAGCATGTGAAAGGTCATCTCATCGGTGAGCGCGCCCGCGTCGGCTTCGGGTCGCGCGTCGAGCATCTGGAGCAGACCCAGCAGCGCGCCACCAGCGGCCATGACCGCCATATCGGGATCCATCGGCTCGAAGCGGCCCGCCTCCTGAGCGGCCACGATGTCGTGGCGGGCGCGCGGGGCCAGACCCTCGTCGCGCAGCAGGATGGAGGTGCCGGAGTTCAGGATCACCCGGACCCCTTCGGGCAGTTGCCGTTGCAGCCGGCCGGTCATGCGGAAGCTGACCGCGAACACCTCGGCGGGGTCGGTGTAGACCGCCACGATATCGTCGCGCATCTCGCTGTAGATGTTCAGTACCGCGCGGACGGCCTCGTCGAAAAGCTCTTCCTTGGAACCGAAGTGGTTGTAGAAGGAGCCGAAGCCGACGTCGGCGGCGTCGGTGATCTCCTGAATGCTCACCGCGGAACGGCCCTCCGACAGGAACTTCTGCGCCGCGCCCAGCAGGGCGGCGCGGGTGCGTTCCCGCCGCCGATCGGTGCGGGTCCGCGCCTGCGGTGCTGCGGCCATGGGCTCCCTCGTTCCGCTCGGCACTATTACCCGAATCGTATCTGACGAAAATATCAGAAGCGATTTCGATCATGATCGAAAGGCGAACCCCGTGACGAACTCTCGACCGGCACTCCGTATCGACCTCACCCGGCGAGCCGCACTCGGCGGCGGCCTGGCCGGACTCGCCGCGGCGGCCCTGCCGGGGAGCCTGGGCACACCGGCGCGCGCCGAGCAGCCCGCACCGGCCGGCGCCTACCGCATCGACCTGCACGCGCACTTCCTGCCGCCGGACTACCGGGCCGCGCTGCTCGAGCACGGCCACCTCACCATCGGCGGCTACCCGACCCCGGACTGGTCGCCCGAGCAGGCCATCGGGTTCATGGACTACTACGGCATTCAGGCGCAGGCGCTTTCGGTGTCCGACCCGGGCGTGTCGTTCCTGAGCGGGCGGGACGCCATCGACATGGCCCGCTACTGCAACACCTACGCCGCCGGACTGTTCACCGCCCACCCCACCCGGTTCGGCGCGTTCGCGGTGCTGCCGATGCCCGATATCGCCGCCTCGATCGCGGAGGCGATCCACGCGCTCGACGACCTGCGACTCGACGGTGTGATCCTGCTGTCCGCCTACGACGGCGTCTATCTGGGCGATCCGCGCTTCGAGCCACTGATGGCCGTCCTGAACCAGCGCAACGCCTACGTCTTCGTGCATCCGGCCGCGATCCCCGGCAACGCCAAACCCGCTCTGCCGCTGCCGGACTTCCTCGAGGAGTTCACCTTCGACACCACGCGCGCGGCCACCATGATGATGGTCACCGGCATGACCCAGCGCTATCCCGGCATCCGCTTCCAGCTCGCGCACGCCGGTGGCACCGTGCCGTTCCTGTCTCATCGCATCAGCGTCGCCTCGCAGTCGGTGCTGGGCCGATTGTGGCCCGAAGACCTGCCGAAACCCTCCATCCTCGATACGCAGACCCAGATCTCGCGCTTCTATTACGACACCGCGCTGAGCGGCTCGGCCGCGGCCATGGCGAGCGTGCTCGCCGTCACCGGCCGCGACCACATCGTCTTCGGATCCGACTGGCCCTTCAGCGCACTCACCCTGCCCCAGACCGGATCCCACGACCCGGCTCCGGGTTTGTCCTCGATCTTCGACGCCGACCAGCGCATGGAGATCGAACACCACAATCCACTCCGCCAACTCCCGCGACTCGCGGACGCGGTCAAGTCCTGAACGCGAAACCGTCAGCGTGAGCACAATGCTGGGCGGGTGCCGCAACCCCTGGCAGACTGCGAGGTATGACGACTGCCGATTGGGCCGATGTTGATCGCTACCTCGTCGAAACCCTGGTGGGGGACGAGGATTCGGGGACGTTGCGGGCCAATGCGGCGGCGGGGTTGCCCGCCATCGACGTGTCGCCGCCGCAGGGCAAGTTCCTGTACCTGATCGGGAAGTCGGTGCGGGCGCGGCGGGTGCTGGAGATCGGGACGCTCGGCGGGTACAGCACCACGTGGCTGGCGCGGGCCGTGGGGAAGTCCGGGCGGGTGGTGACGCTCGAATTCGAGCCGCTGCACGCGGAAGTCGCGCGCGAGAACCTGGATCGGGCCGGGGTGGGGGACCGGGTGGAGATTCGGGTCGGCGCGGCGCTGGACTCGCTGCCCGAACTCGAGGCCGAGCGGCCCGAACCGTTCGATCTGGTGTTCATCGACGCGGACAAGGTCAACAACACCAATTACGTGCGGTGGGCGTTGAAGCTGACCCGGCCGGGGTCGGTGATCCTCGTCGACAATGTGGTGCGCCACGGTGCGATCGCGGACGCGGATTCGGCGGACGCGGCGGTGCGGGCCAGCCGGGAGGTCCTCGAATTCATCGCCGCCGAGCCGCGATTGGACGGGACCGCGGTGCAGACCGTCGGGGGTAAGGGATGGGACGGGTTCGCGTACGCGGTCGTGGTCGGCGACGACGACTGACGGTTCTCACGGCCGCGGATCGGGATTCGCGGCCAGTTCTTCCCAATAGTCCACGTACGCCTGCTCGTGCATGATGCCCAGGCGCAGGATGCGGGCGCGCGAGGTGGCGCGGACGCTGTCGGCGGGGTCGATCTCGTCGTAGAGGGCGCGGTACAGGTCCAGCCAATGCCGGTGCTCGGCAACCTGATTGCGGGCCAGCGCCACCACGTCGCCGGGCTCGCCCAGGTCGGCGAAGAACAGTTTCAGCTGGGCGGGGTCGCGGGTCTCGGGCTGGGGCGCGGTGGGGTCGCCCAGCCAGCGGGTCAATTCGGCGCGCCCGGCGTCGGTGAGGTGGAAGATGCGGCGGCGCCGGCCGGACTCCTCGGGCTCCTCCCGGAGCAGGCCCTGATCGGCCAGTCGCGGCGGGACGCGATAGAGCTGTGCGTGGGGGATGGGCCAGAACTTGTCGACGCTCTCCTCGAGGCGCGCCTTGATGTCGTAGGGGGTCAGTGGCCCGTGACGGGCGATGAGTCCCAGCACGATGTGGTCCTGCGGGCCTAGGTCCGGCATCCGGTAACCCCTTTCGCTTGACACCGTATCGCTGAGACTATACCTTGGTGCCAGTCATACGGTATCAATGAGACTATTGGAGTGGACATGCGCGACTACGCCATCGACCTGTTCGACCGCTGGACCCAGATGTGGAACGGCGACCTCGCCCTGGTCGACGCGATCATGGCTCCCGAATTCACCCTGCGCTACGCCCAGCCGGGCGCGGACTACGACAGCATCCGCGACCGCGCGACCTTCGCCGCCGCCATCGACACCTTCCGCGCCGAGCGTCCCGGCTTGGAGTTCCGCACGCAGGGCACCCCGGTCGTCGAGATGGACGACACCCGAACCGGAATCATCGCCCGCCCCTACGGCGCGCGGATCACCGCCGCGGACGGCACGATCGTGCGCGACCTCAGCGGCACCGACATCCTGCGCGCCGAGAACGGGCAGATCGTCGAGGTGTGGTCGGCCTCCGGCGGTCCCGAGGGACGCAGCTACTACGCCTGAGGTCGCGGCTTCTACGCTCGACTCCATGTCGAAGCGCCGCGAAAACCGTCCCGCGCCCGAGGCCTGCCCGTGCGGCCTGCCCGCCGCCTACGCCGACTGCTGCGGGCGGCTGCACCGCGGCGAGCGGGCCGCCACCACCGCCGAACAGTTGATGCGGTCGCGGTTCAGCGCCTTCGCGGTGCGCGACGAGGCGTACCTGCTGCACAGCTGGGACCCCGAAACCCGGCCCGCCGAGGTCGATTTCGATCCGGGCATGCGCTGGGATCGGCTCGAGATCCTCGGCGCGACCGGTGGGGGACCGTTCCACACCGAGGGGACGGTGGAATTCCGGGCGCACTACCGGGTGCGCGGGACGGCGGGAGACCTGCACGAGAACAGTCGTTTTCGCCGCGACCAGGGGCGGTGGGTGTACGTCGACGGCGACATCGAGCGCTGACCGACCGTCGAACACCGTGCCGCCCCTGCGGATTCGCGCACCGCGCCAGCGTGCACGACCGGCAACCGTGCACAGCGTGCCACAACGGCCATGCGCGGGGCGGTGATCAGCGGGAACCCGACGACCACCGCCCCGGGTGCTCGGCTCAATCGCGCGAGAACGCCGCGGCCGCCGCCATTTCCAGATCCATGTACGGTTTGCCGCTCACGTCCTCGATCACCTGGTGCATGGTCCCGCCGGTGAACGCGAACGGTGAGCGATACCGCTCCGTCACCGACTGGCCGGTGTCCCGGCCGACCCGGACGCCCTCCCCGACACCGGAGAACACGGTCGGCTGGATCCGCATGTCATCGAGGGAACCCACCGGGTTCTCATCGATGTAGAGGACGGCCTCACCCGTGGGCGTGTAATGGTCGGGCCGGGTGCCGTGCCGTTCGTAGCGCACCCCGAGGATGTGATCGCCGAGCGGAACCCGGCAGTCGGAGACGATGGCCTGCTCCTCCTCACCGAGGAAGTTGTAGACGTAGCAGAGGTGACCGTCCTGGACGAACAGGGCGTGCCCGCCGAGCCGACCGCCGTGGGCGAACAACACGCCCTCCGCGTCCGGGCTGACGATCGTCGTCTCGGCCAGCAGCGCGAACGAGCGACCCAGGATCTCGAGCGCCGCGCCCGGTCCGACCTCCGCGCTGTCCGGGTAGTAGACGGCACGGTCCAGGCCCCGGGCGTAGGTCGGCCGATAGCGCACCATCGCGGAGACGATGTCGAGATCATTGAGCGGCATCCCGTTGTACTTCTCCGCCTCGGCGAACCAGAGCGCCTTCAATTCCTCCAGCTTCTCGGGCTGCGCCTCGGCCAGGTCGTGCATCTGGCTGCGGTCCTGATCGATATGGAACAGCTCCCAGCGATCCTTGTCGAAATGCCCCCAGCCGGACGGGCAGGCCGCGTGCACGGTGTCGGCGAACCAGCCGCGATGCCAGATGCCACGCGTGCCCAGCATCGAATAGAACTGGGTGTGCTTGCCGACATCGGCGTCGGCGTCCTCGAACAGGGCCCGGAAGCTGACTCCTTCCAACGGCCGCTGCGGCACGTTCTTCACCGTGTCCGGGGGCGTGATGCCCATCAGGTCGTACACGGTGGGGGTGACGTCGCAGACATTGAGGTACTGGTGGCGGATCTCGCCGCGGGCCGCGATACCCGCCGGCCACGCCATCAGGCAGGGATCGGCGATGCCGCCCTCGTGCGAGGCGTACCGCTTGTACAGCTTGTACGGGGTGTTGAAGGCCATCGCCCAGCCGATGCTGTAGTGGTTGTAGGTGGTCGGCAGGCCCAGCTCGTCGAGTTTGGCCAGGCTGTCGTCGATGGTGTCGATGTAGCCGTTGAAGAACTTCATCTCGTTGACCGAACCGTTCGGGCCGCCCTCGCCGCTGGCGCCATTGTCGGAGAAGGCCACGATGATGGTGTTGTCGAGCTGACCGGTCTCCTCCAGGTAGTCCATTACCCGGCCGATCTGCGCGTCGGTGTAGGACAGGAATCCGGCGAACACCTCCGCCTGGCGGGCGAAGAGCCGTTTCTCGTTCTCCGACAGTGAATCCCAGGCGCGCACCGTGTCCTGCGCGGGCCACGGCTTGCCGTCGGCGCTGGTGACATCGCTGTACGGGTTCATGGGCGACAGTTCGGTGTTCTCCGGGATCAGGCCCATGCGCTTCTGGTTGTCGAGCACGATCTCGCGGTACTTCTCGTACCCCATGTCGAACTTGCCGCGGTATCGGTCGGCCCATTCCTGAGCGACATGGTGCGGGGCGTGGCCGCATCCCGGGCACAGGTACATGAACCACGGCTTGTCGGGGGCGATCACCTTGGCGTCGCGAATGAATTCGATCGATTTGTCGGCCAGATCCTTCGACAGGTGATACCCGTCCTCCGGCGAATACGGCTGTGCGATCGGGTGATTGTCGTAGACGAGATTCGGATACCACTGGTCGGCCTCGCCGCCGAGGAAACCGTAGAACCGTTCGAACCCGCGACCCAGCGGCCAATGCCGCTTCGACGCCGCGAGGTTCTCCTCCTCCAACGGCGTCATATGCCATTTGCCGACGGCGTAGGTGTTCCACCCGCGCTCGGCCAGTACCTCCGAGCACAAGGCGGTGTCGGCGGGTATGCGCCCCGACAGGCTCGGGAATCCGTCACTGAATTCCTCGATGGTCGCCATGCCGACCGACGACGCGTTCCGCCCGGTCAGCAGTGAGGCGCGCGTGGGTGAACACAGTGCGGTGGTGTGGAATTGCGTGAACTGCACGCCGGAATCGGCGATCCGTTTCATGTTGGGCATGTCGACCAGGCCGCCATAACAGTCCCAGGTGGCGATGCCGATGTCGTCCCACACCAGATACAGCACATTGGGCGCGCCCGGCGGGGCGGTCGGTTCCGCGTACGGTCCCCAGTCGGCGACCGAATCACGAATATCGAGCGCGATATGTCCTTCGAACTTCCTGTCCATCATTCACCTCTGGCAAGGAGAATCGTGGGTAGTGATACCCAGCTCGGGCGTGACCGCTGGGAGTTCATCGACGCGTCGGCGACCACGCTGTTCCTGGACCTGGCGTCCGGAACCGATGCGGATCACCGGCCTTTCGCACCTGTAGAAGAGTACTCACCGGAATGGTCTCGCCGCGACGGGTTGAACCAGCCCGATACCGAACGGTTTTCGAGCGGCTCAGTGCGCGGCGCGGGCCGCGAAGCCGTCGCAGAGCGCGGTGAGGCCGGTGTCGAGCAGGTGCTCCGGATTCAGCAGCGCGCTATCGCGGGTGCCCTCGAGTCCGGCCAGCGCGGGCGGGACCGGCCAGTGCGGATCGCCGTCGAGCAACGCGGTCAGGCCGGACCGGTCCTCGGCGTCGCTGTCACGGCCGTCCAGCATCCGGGCGCTGACCTCCTGCAAGGCGACGCCGGCGATATAGCTCCACACCGACAGTGACATCCGCGTCGCCTCGCGGGCGTCCACCCCGAGCTCGGCGAACCCCTCGACCAGCCAGCTCAGCACGATCAGGCTGTGCTCGCCGAAGTTGTAGCGCGGCACCGCGAAGGTGAACAGCACCCACGGATGCTCCTGGTAGAGCCGCCAATCCACTTCGGCCGCGATGCGCACCCGGTCGCGCCAGGTCCAGCCCTGCCCTTCGGCCGGTGGGTAGGGATTGCGGCGCGAGACCTCGTCGGTCATGGCGGCGAGCAGGGTGTCCTTATTGGGGACGTGCCGGTAGAGCGACATGGCCCCGGCGTTCATGCGCTCGGCGATGCGCCGCATGGACAGCGCGTCGAGTCCGGACTCGTCGGCGAGGGCGATGGCGGTGTCGACGATGGCGGCCCGGGTGAGCTTGGCCTCGGTCATCGGACGAATTGTTCCCTTCCGGCGCGGGGTATGCGTACACTGTACTCGCGCTCGTGCGTACGTTGTACGCCCGGGCGCTTTCGATGGACAGGGCCCGGGTGGCCCCGAGCAGCCGAAGGATAGGTCATGACGAGTACCCTCGCGCGCCCCGCCGCGAAGACGCCGCGCCGCGCCTGGGCGGGCCTGGCGGTCCTGCTGCTGCCGGTGCTGCTGGTGTCGATGGACATGTCGGTGCTCTACCTGGCCATGCCCACCCTGACCGAGAGCCTGGATCCGTCCGCGACCCAACAGCTCTGGATCCTCGACATCTACGGCTTCATGATCGCCGGACTGCTCATCACCATGGGCAATCTGGGCGACCGGATCGGACGCCGCAATATCCTGCTGGCCGGAGCCACCGTGTTCGGAATCGCTTCGGCGCTGGCCGCATTCGCCCCCGGCGCGGACGTGCTCATCGCGGCGCGGGCGCTCATGGGACTGGGCGGCGCGACCCTGCTGCCCTCGTCGCTGGCACTGATCTCCACCCTGTTCCCCGAGGATCGGGCGCGCGCCACCGCGATCGGCGTGTGGACGGCGTTCTTCGCCGGCGGATCGGCGATCGGCCCGATCATCGGCGGCGTGCTGCTGCACCACTTCTGGTGGGGCTCGGTGTTCCTCATCAATGCCCCGGTCCTGTTGGTGCTGCTGGTCTTCGGGCCGCTGCTGCTCCCCGAACACCGCGCCGCCGCGCGCGGGCCCCTCGACTGGGCGAGCGTGCTGTTGTCGATCGGCGGCATCCTGCCGATCGTGTACGCCATCAAGCGCTTGGCGGCCGAGGGCTTCGACCTGCCCGCCGTGGGCATCGGCATCGTCGGCGCGCTGCTGCTGACCGCGTTCATCCGCCGCCAGCGCCACCTCGACGAACCGCTGCTGGATCTGAGCCTGTTCCGCCGGGGGCTGTTCTCGGTGGCCGTCGGCTCCAGCACGGTCGGCATGCTCGCCCTGGCCGGAATGAGCTACCTGACCAGCATGTACCTGCAATCGGTGACCGGGCGTGACCCGCTGGCCGCGGCGCTGCTCGGGATTCCGGGCGCGGTCGTGGTGTTCGTGTTCTCCATGAGCGGCGCGCGGATCGGGCGGGTGTTCGGCACCAAGGCCACCTTCGTGCTGGCCCTCGGCCTGGCCGCGCTGGGCAACCTGATGCTGCTCGGAGTCGGCGTGAACGGCGGAATCGGCTGGTACGTGGCCGGATCCGTGGTCGCGGGCGCGGGCTTCGGCATCGCGTTCACCCTGGTGTCGGAGGTCGCGGTGTCCTCGGTGCCGCCCGAGCGCGCCGGATCGGCGGTCGGCATCTCCGAGACCAGCTTCGAACTCGGCAACGGCCTGGGCCTGGCGCTCCTGGGTTCGCTGGCGGCGCTGGTGTTCCGGTCCGGCGGGAACTTCGGATCCACGCTGGGGGAGACCATGGCCGATGCCGGCGGCGACACCGCCCTGATCGATTCGGCGCGCGCGTCGTTCGTCACCGGCATGCACGTCGCGACCACCACCGGCGCGGTCCTGCTGGCCGCGATGGCCGCGGTCGCGTTCTTCGCCAAGACCGGCGCACCCGCGGACGAGACCGCGGTGAAAGCCGGTTCGGCGCACTAGCCGAACAGACCGGTCCACACCTCGGTGATCCGGGCGCGCCACGGCATGATCACCCGCTGATACAGCCGGCGCACCGGATCGGCGAGGGCCCGCCACGCCCGGGCGATCGCGGCGAGGAGCGGAACCAGGACGGTGCGACGCAGCCATCGGCAGGGGGCGACCACGGTGACCGCGACGACGGCGGTGGCCACCCGCCAGCCGAACACGATCACCGCGACGATCGCGGAGGCGAGCGGCCGCAGCA
This sequence comes from Nocardia sp. NPDC004582, assembly GCF_053602115.1. NCBI lineage: Bacteria > Bacillati > Actinomycetota > Actinomycetes > Mycobacteriales > Nocardiaceae > Nocardia > Nocardia sp. NPDC004582. Next base: position 19,591 of record NZ_JBSGCY010000099.1, read on the forward strand.
GCCGGCGCCACAGCTGTTGCGCGGGCCAGACGATCAACCATTCGACCAGCGGCTCGATGACGGCGGTCACCAGCCAGCGGCCGCCGGGGCTCAGCACATACCGCCACAATGCCGAGAGCGGCTCCGCGACAAGCCATTTCCAGAGATTCGTCACGGTCCAGGCGATCGCTTCCGCGAGGGGTTTCACGATCGTGCGGAACACCCACGGGATGGCGGGCCGCAGCACCCGACGCCACAACCATTCCTCGATGGCGCGCTGGATCGGGCGCAGGAAGTACGCCAGCAGGAACGCGCCGATCGGCGTGAGCACCATGCCGAACAGCACCTGCTGGATCAGCAGCTGCCAGAGGTAATTGCGCACGAAGTCGCGCAGCGGCCGGAACACCCAGTCCCGGAACAGGATCGCGAGCGGTTTCGCGAGATGGTCGGCGAACAGCCGCCACGCGGCCGCGATCAGCCGCGGCACGCGGGTGATGCCCTCCCACAGCAGTCGCGGCGGCACGAACACCACCAGCACCACCGCTCGGGCGCACCAACCCCAGAACGTCACCTGTTCCGGCGCCGGCCGCTCGGGCGCTCGAGTTGTCATCGGCGCTCGAGTTGTCATCGTCGTTGTCCTTCCCCCGGATGTCATTGCCATCCTGGTGCAGGAATCCGTGTCGCGGCCAGGGTATTTCCACTCATTCGCGATCACATACCGGTCCGGCGGTTAGGCTCGGAAACGTGGCTGAGCACGACGCCCCGAACCAGCCGGCCGGCCCGAACGGCCGACCGCTGGCCGAACGCGTGGCGACCAGGATCTTCTATCCGACCTCCCGGCCGCGCGAGAAAGCCCTGCGTGAGGCGGTGTCGGGCACCGTCATTCTGGTGACCGGGGCCTCGCACGGCATCGGCAAGGCGGCGGCCCGGAAGCTGGCCGCCGCGGGCGCGACGGTCCTGCTGGTCGCGCGATCGCTCGAGGATCTCGAGGACGTGGCCGCCGAGATCACCGCCGCGGGCGGGATCGCGCACGTCTACCGGTCCGACATCACCGAATTCGACGCCGTCGAGGAGCTGGGCCGCCGGGTGCTGGCCGAACACGGCCGGGTGGATGTGGTGATCAACAACGCAGGCCGCTCGATCCGCCGCCCGATCGACGAATCCTATGACCGCTTCCACGATTTCACCCGCACCATGGACGTCAACTATCTGGGCCCGGTGCGGCTGCTGCTGACCCTGCTGCCCGGCATGCGCGAACGCGGCCGCGGGCACATCGTGAACATCTCCACCTGGGGCCTGCGCATGCCGCCCGCACCCCGCTGGGCCGCCTACGGCGCGTCCAAGGGCGCCTTCGACATCTGGCTGCGGACCGTGGCCACCGAGATCGCCGCCGACGGCGTCACCACCACCTCGGTGTACATGCCGCTGGTCCACACCCGCATGAGCGCGCCCACCGACTTCAGCGGCGTGCCCGGGCTGACCGCCGACGAGGCGGCCGACCTGGTCTGTCACGCCGTGGTCGCGCGGCCCCTCGAGATCTCGCCCTGGTGGACCGGCCCGGTGCAGGCGTGGACGGATCTGCGACGGGGAGCCGCGCAACGATTCATGGAACGCGGCCTCGGGCGGCGATCAGGGGACTAGCACCACCTTGCCGGTGGTGGCCCGGGTCTCCAGGGCGTGGTGCGCGGCCGCGGCCTCCGCGAGCGGGAAGGTCTGCACCGCCGGGCGCAACCGGCCCGCCGCGGCCTCGGCCAGCGCGCGAGTCTCCAAGGCGCGCAAGCCGCCCCCGCGCTGCAGCATCGGCGGCCCGAGCACCACCCGCGAGGTGACGCCGCGCGCGGCCAGGTCCTGCTCGTCGAGTTCGATCTGCCCGCCGGACCAGCCGAACACCAGGCGCACGCCGCCGTCGGCGAGCAGATCGACCCCCGTGCGCGCGATGTCTCCGCCGATACCGTCGAACAGCAGGGTCGCGGGCCGCTGCCCGTACTTGGCCCGCACGGTGTCGGGCCAGGACGGATCCAGATAGTCCAGCGCGAGATCCGCCCCGTTCTCGTAGACCTGATCGGTCTTCACCGGGCCGCCCGCGAGCCCGATGACGGTCGCGCCCGCCGCGACCAGGTACTGCACCAGCAGGGTGCCGATGCCACCCGCCGCCGACGGGACCAGCGCCACCGTCTCCGGGCCCACTTCCGCGAAACCCAGAATTCCCAGCGTGGTCCGGCCGGTGCCGATCATGGCCACCGCCGCGCCCGCGTCCAGGCCGTCCGGAATCTCGTGCAGCCGTTCGGCTTCGGTGACCGCCAGCTCGGCGTACCCGCCCGGCGCCTGCCCGATATGCGCGACAACCGCACGGCCGAGCCAGCTTTCGTCGACCCCGGGCCCGACCCGGTCCACGGTTCCGGCGATCTCGCGTCCCGGAATCGTCGGCAGCTCGGGCAGGGGCATCGGCCCGCCCGCCACGCCTTGCCGGATCGAGGTGTCCAGCAGGTGCACCCCGGCCGCGCGGACGGCGATCCGCACCTGCCCGGCCCCGGGTTCGGGGTCCGCGACGGTCTCGTAGCGCAGGTTCTCGGCGGGCCCGAACTCGTGAAGACGGATGGCGTGCACGGCGACTCCTCTATCTCGGTGATGATCCGACGCCCAGTCTGCGACCTGAACTAATGTTCAGGTCAAGTCACTCATTTTGAAACAAACGCCATTCACACCTGTGGAACGTGGGTTAGTCTCGCAGCGATTCATCCTGTGAGGATGCTGTGTGAGAAAGGGATATTCATGAAAAACGTTGCGCTGAAAGCCTTTGCCGTCGCCGCCATCGCCTCCGGCATCGCCGCCGCCCCGGCCATGGCCGCGCCGGTGGACCTGGTGCCCGTCACCGATAACGGTGCGGCCCCGGTCGCCGGACTGGTGCCGATGACCGGTTCGGCCGGGCTGTCCAACTCCATCACGTGTGCGCTGCAGAGCATCTCGGCGACCATGCCCTGCCTGCTCACCTAGTCGTCACCGCCGCTCCGGGTGCCGCCTAGGATCGACCCATGCGACACCCGGACGTGCGGCTATGAGCCTGGCCACCCTGCTGACCCTCGCCGACTCCCGGCTGCCGATCGGCGGGCATGTGCACTCCGGCGGCGTCGAGGAGGCCATCGCCTCCGGCCTGCTGCGCGATGTGCCCAGCGTCGAACTGTTCCTGCGCCGGCGCGTGCGCACCTCGGGACTGGTGGCGGCCTCGCTGGCCGCGGCCGTCTGCGCGGGCAGCCTGGACCCCGAGCGCGCCGAACTCGAGGCCGACGCGCGGACCCCGTCCCCGGCGGCCCGCACCGCCTCCCGCGCCCAGGGGCGCGGCCTGCTGCGGCTGGCCAAACAGGTCTGGCCCCACGCCGATTGGCACGCACTCGGCACCCGCCCTCATCTGTCGACGGTGTTCGGCGTGGTGGGCACGGTGTGCGAGGCCACCCCCGCCGACATCGCGGCCGTCACCGTCTACACCACCATGACCGGGGCGGCCACCGCCGCACAGCGCCTGCTCGCCCTCGACCCGGCCGCCGTCGCGGCCTGCACCATCCGCCTGGCCCCGGTGTGCGACGCCACCGCCCGCGCCGCCACCGGATCGCTGGCCGCGCTGTCGGACCCGCTGCAGGACGTGCTCGCCGAACGCCACCCCCGCCGGGACATGCCGCTGTTCGCGTCGTAGCCGGTCACGGGCCAGGTAACACCCGGTTTACGTGACTGGGCCAGGATGGGGGTGAAAGGAGCGCACATGCCACCTCACCTCATCGACGGGGAACCGCACGATCACAGTCACGACCGCCCCAAGCGGGAGCGGACGCCCGGGGAACCGCTGCGGATCGGGATCGGCGGTCCGGTCGGTTCGGGCAAGACCGCGCTGACCGCGGCCCTGTGCCGGCAGCTGCGCGACGAGCTGTCGCTGGCCGTGCTGACCAATGACATCTACACCACCGAGGACGCCGACTTCCTGCGGCGCAACGCGGTGCTGCCGGATGAGCGCATCACCGCCGTGCAGACCGGCGGCTGTCCGCACACCGCCATCCGCGACGACATCACCGCCAACCTCGACGCGATCGACGACCTGATCGAGGCCAACCCGCCGCTGGACCTGATCCTGGTGGAATCCGGCGGCGACAACCTGACCGCCACCTTCTCCTCCGGCCTGATCGACGCCCAGATCTTCGTGGTGGACGTGGCCGGCGGCGACAAGGTGCCGCGCAAGGGCGGGCCGGGCGTCACCTGGTCGGATCTGCTGGTCATCAACAAGACCGACCTGGCTCCGATGGTCGGCGCGGATCTGTCGGTGATGGAACGCGATTCGACGACCGTGCGCGAGGGCCGCCCGTTCGTGTTCACCTCCCTCACCGAGGACCCGGCCGCGACGCCGGTGCTGGCGTGGGTGCGTGAGCAGCTGCGGCTGGCCGCCGAACAGGATGCGGGCGGTGCCCATTCGCTCACCGCGGGCGGTGCCCATTCGCACTGAGCTCCGCATCTCCGCGTCCGCCGGGACGCTGCCGCGCATCCACGCGGTCGGCGGCCTGGCGGCGCGGCGCACGGGCCCGGACACGGTGCACCTGATCGGCACCGCCGCGACAGCGCTGGGCGGCGATGTCCTCGACATCACGATCTCGGTGGGCGCCGGTGCGCGGCTGCTGGTGCGGTCGGTGGCCGCGACCATCGCGCTGCCGGGGCGGGCGACCCGGAAGTCGGTGGCGCACTGGCGGTTCGAGGTGGCCGCGGGCGGGGAACTGGATGTCGATCCGGAACCGACCGTGGTCGCGGGCGGCGCGGAACACGAGACGGTCACCACGGTGCGCCTGGAAGCGGGTGCGCGGCTGCGGCTTCGAGAACGCGTCCAGATCGGCCGCACCGGGGAGGACCACGGCGACTGGAGCGGGGAGATGATCGCGGACGTCGGTGCGATTCCGCTGCTGCGGCATCGCCTGGAACTGGGTTCGGAGGCGATCACCGACGATGCGCTGTCGGGGCCGCGGGCGCTGGAGAGCGTGCTCACCTATCCCGACGATCGCCCGGCCGACACCGTGGGCCTGGATCAGGCGCTGCTGCCGCTGGCCGCGGGTGGCACGCTGTTCACGCGGACCGCGCGACTACTGACGGTCTGACCACCGCACAACGGTTGTCGCGCAAGGACGACGGTTGTCGCGTGCGGGCTTCGGCTGTCGCGCAAGGACTTCGGCCCGCGGCGGGTCGCGTTCGCGATGGGAACCAACCTCACCGCCGGTTCCCACCGCGTGCGCACATCTACCTGGTCGAGCGGCCTCGTCGGGGCGGAGATCAGTCGCCGACGACGCGGGGCGGTGCGTTGAATCCGTTGAACGCGCCGACGGCGGCGCCGACCGCGGCACCGGCGACAGCGGCCGGGATGGCGATCATGGCCGCGCCCGCGGCCGCGCCGAGGATGGGACCGGCCACCAGACCGACCGGGAACAACGCGGCGCCGACGATCAGACCCGACACGGCGCCGACGGCGGCGGAGCTGAATTCGATCGGGGCGGCCGCGGCGGCTCCGGCGACTGCGCCCATCGCGGCGGTGCCGACGGTCTGCCCGGCGATCCGGTCGGAGCGGCTGCGCTCCATGCCGATCGAGTCGAGGAAGGTGGCGAGATTCGCCTCGACCTGCGCGGCATTGTCATTGATCTGGATCGCCTGTTCCCGGTCGATCCAGTCGGGTGCCGGAACCGTCACGTCGCCGAACCGGAACATGCCCGGCGGCGGCGCGATCGGCGGCACGGCCGGAACCGGAACCGGCGGGTGGAGCACGCCCACGGGAGCGAGGTAGCTCTTGTCCGGGGCCTGACGCGACCACTGGATGGAGCTCTTGGTGTCACTCGGAATGTGCAGGCCCTCATAGGGATTCACATTCGGGGCGTCCGCGGCGGGCCACTGGGCCTTGGGCGCGTCGTCACGCTGCGCCGCCGGTGCGACCTCGGACGGGGCGGCATTGGCGGCACCGGATCCGATGATCGCCATGACTAGTGGGACCGCTCCCGCCGCCACTACGTTGCCGACCTTGTTCCGGTGCGGGTTGAGCGCGCGGTGCTTGCCTGCGGCCATACATAACCTCTCTGGTCAGGACGAACATCGGGACGACCGACATTCGAACCCATCGACCACGAGGATTGGTGAGGAAAGGGACGACCGAAAATCGTTGCGGTAACCGAAGATTAGCCGATTACGGGGGCATTTCCGACAGAAGAGGCCGGAATCCCAGGTAAGGGATTCCGGCCTCGTTAGCTCGGCGATCACTCCTGAACGGACGCCTCATCGGCGCTCGGCTCGGACACCGTGGTGGTGTCGTCGATACCGGTCGCCCGGTCCGCGGTAGCGCCCGGGGTGGCCGGAGCCAGGTACCCGTTCACCGCGCCGACGGTGCCGCCGATCACGGCCCCGACGGTCGCGGCGGGCACCGCGATCAGGCTCACCGCCGCGGTCGCGCCCCGACGGCCGGATCGAGCCCGCACCCGCCTTACCCGCCCAGCCGGTCCTGATCAGGGCGCTGTGACACAACGCGGTTGACAG
>NZ_JBSGCY010000100.1:0-26048 GCF_053602115.1 Nocardia sp. NPDC004582
AGGGTCAGGTCGGCGGCCCGGATCTCGGCGCCGCCGTGCACGCTCGCCGCGGTCGGGCGGGTGTCACCGGCGCGCGCGGCCTCGATGTGCGCGGCCAGCCCGGTGAAGTCGTTGGCGGGGCTGACGATGACGCCGACCGGCACCTCGAGGCCGAAGATCTCGCGCAGCAGCGTCGAATACGACAGCGCCGACAGCGAATCCCCGCCCAGATCGGTGAAATGCGCGTCCGGCGCGGGCTCACCGCCGCCGAGGATCGCGCTCGCCGCCCTGCACACCGTCTCGAGCACCGGCCGGTCCGCCGCCGCGACCCGCAGCGCCGCCAGCTCGTCCTCCTGCCGCCGGGCCTGGGCGCGGTAGAGCTCCTCGAGCCGTTCGCCGTAGCGTTCCTTCAGCTTGGGCCGCAACAGTTTTCCGATTCCCGACAGCAGCCCGTTGTCCTGGGTGAAGGGCTCGTCCTCGAGCAGGAACTCGCGCGGGATCTCGTAGGACTCCAGGTCCGCGTCCTTCGCCAGCCGCCGCAGCGATTCGGCGATGGCGGCGGACCGTTCGGCGGGCTCGAGCGCGCGGGCCGCGTCGGTGGGCACGATGACGGCCAGCAGATGCGAGCGCTCGCTGGAGCCGTGCACATAGATCTGGGCGATGAGCGGGCTGGTGGCGTAGACCGCCTCCAGCTTGGCCACGGTCACGAACTCGCCTTGCGACAGCTTGAGCACATTGTTGCGGCGGTCGACGTAGACCAGGTGGTCGGGGCGGACCTCGGCGACGATGTCGCCGGTGCGGTAGAAGCCGTCCTCGTCGAACATCTCCGCGGTCAGCTCGGGCCGTTTGAAATAGCCGGGGACCTGCAGCATCGACTTCACCAGGAACTCGCCGCGCGGATAGGGCTTGTCGGTGGCGAAGTAGCCGAGCTCGGGCACGTCGGCCAGCTTGTAGTCGAGCACCGGGGGCCGGCGGATCTCGTTGTCGATGAGCAGGCCGCCGCCCGCCTCGGTGGAGCCGTAGCCGTCGATGAGCGGCTGATCGAGCACCGCGTTCATGAACTCCTTCATCTCCGCGGAGATGGGCGCGCTACCGACCATGACCCGGGCCAGCCGTGCACCCAGGAACTCCTGCCGCAGTGCGGTTTTCGCGGCCGCCGCGGCCTCCTCGGCGGACGCGCCCGCGGCCAGGCGGCGCTGCGATTCGCTCTGATAGCGCTGGAACACCATGTCGCACACGCGCGGCACGAAGAACGCCTCGGTGGGCTGGGCCAGCCGGAAGTCCTCGAACAGCGTCGACATATCGCCCGAGGCGGTGCAGTAGGCGGTGCCGCCGCGGGCGAAGGTGCCATTGACCACCATGCGGCCAGCGACATGGCTCATCGGCATGTAGCAGAAGTTCAGCACCGGGACCGGGATCTGGGCCGGGCCCTGCCACATGCCGGTCACCAGGCGGTGGGTGTAGATCGCGCCCTTGGGGGTGCCGGTGCTGCCGGAGGTGTAGATGAGCAGCGCGGGCTGGTCGGGATCCTCGGGCACGTACAGCGGGACCGGCGGCAGCTCGCGGCCCCGATCGGTCACGGCGGCAAGCGTTTCCAGTGTCAGCGCGGCGCCCGAGTCGGCGATGCGGCGCTGCGCGGCGGCATAGGTCCGCGCCTGGCCGTCGTCGCCGGGATCGAAGTCGAAGACCACCAGCGACTCCATCGGGGTGCCGTCGAGCACGCATTCCAGGGCGGGGGTGAGCAGTTCCAGACTCACCGCCAGCGTCCGGGCGCCGGTCTCGGTGATGATCGAATGCCATTGCGCGACGGGAGAACTCGCCTGCAACGGCACGCTCACCAGGCCGAGCCGGACGGCCGCCAGCTCCACCGCGACGAGATCGCCGCTCACCACGCCGAGCGAGCACAGGAAATCCGTGGGGCGCAAGGGATTCCGCGTGTCCTCGCGCCAGGCGGCGGCGAGCGCGCCCGCGCGCGACCACAATTCGCGGTAGGTGATCGTGCGGTACTCGGGCCGCAGCCGCCGGATGCCGCCACCGTCCGGGCCGGTGACGATCTCACCGGCCCGCTCGGCGATGGCCGCACGGTCGGCGTATCCGTCCATGAGGATCGCCACCACCTCGGCCATCGCCAGCCCGGGCTCGCGGGCCGCCGCGGCGATCTCGGGCGAGGGCATCAGCGCGCGGACCTGGTCGTCGACCAGCAGGGCCTCGAAGCGGCGGGCGGCCTCGGCGCGTGCGAGCCGATCCGCCATTCGCTGGGTCAGCTCCGCCCGCGCGGCGTCCTCGACCATCACTGCCTCCCTGGATCTCCGGTGACCGCACGCCGCGAATCCGGTTCGGGCGTCAGGATTTCACGCAATCGCTTAGCTTCGCTAAGTATCCCTACGATGCGGGCGCGGAGCAGGAAAGTCAAGGCTTCGCGTGGCCCAGGTCCGCCACGGCGGCATCGATCAGATCCGCGATCGCGCCCGGCTGCGAGGCCAGCGAGGCGTGGCTCGCGGGTAGCTCCACGACGCGGCGCGGGCCCATGCGCTCGGCCATCCGCCGCTCGTTGTCCGGATTGATCATGCGGTCCTCGGTGGACACCTGATACCAGGTCGGCTTGGCCTTCCAGGCCGGCGCCGAGACCGTGTCACCGAAGGTCGAGCCCAGCGGGGCCTTCTGGGTGACGGCCATGACCAGGGCCTCGTCCTCGGTCAGGTCCTGGCAGAAGCTGTCGTGGAACTTGTCCTGCGCGATCCACAGATAGCCGTCCGAATCCGGCGCGATGGCCGCGGCCGCCGCCGGGGGCAGCTGCTCGGTGATCTGACCGGGGCTCTCCCCCGCGTCCGGCGCGAACGCCGCGACATAGACCAGACCCTCGACATTGGGCAGATCACCGGCCTCGGTGATGACCGCGCCGCCGTAGGAATGGCCGACCAGCAGGACCGGTCCGGCGATCTGACGCACCATCTGCTGGGTCCGGGCGGCGTCGTCGGCCAGCCCGGTGAGCGGGTTCTCCACCGCGTGCAGCGACCCGTAGCCGCGCCGCCGCAATTCCACGATCACCTTGGCCCAGTGCGCCGCACCACCCCAGAATCCGTGAACCAGAACGATCGCAGGTTTGTCCGCCATGGCGTATCTCCTCTCGAAGGCTGATCTCGGTGTGCTTCCCAGGTTGCGGGATCTACGCTATTCGGATGATGGAGCAAAGACCATGACGGAAACACCGCAAAACTTTGCCGAATCACCGGATGCGGGGTTGCCGGACCCGGCGGAACTCGCGGGCCTCGACGCCCTGTCGGAGATTCTGGAGACGGTGCGGCTGCGCGGCGAGGCCGTCACCCGGCACAGCGCCGAATCCGATGTCCCGGTGCGGATTCCGGCCGGAAAGCGGGTACTCCACATCGTCGAGCAGGGTGCCGTCGACATCCGCGTGAACAACGAATCCAGCGGCACCACAGCGCATTCCGGCGACATGGTGGTGCTCGCCCGGGGCGACGACCACACCCTGACGCCGCGGACCGCCGACACCCGCTGGGTCACCGGGTCGTTCCTGGTCGACGAACCCCAGGCCGCGCCACTGCTGTCCGTGCTGGCCCCCGCCATCCACATCGACGCCGCGGGCCGCGCCCGCGACTGGCTGCCGTTGAGCCTGAACCTGCTCATGGTCGAGGTGACCGATCCGCGCCCGGGCGCGGCCGCCATGATCTCGCGCATCCTGGACCTGCTGTTCATCCACGCGCTGCGGGCCTGGTCCACCGACACCGCCGCTCCCGGCTGGCTCACCGCGGCCCTGGACCCGGCGCTGGCCCCGGTGCTCACCGCCGTGCACCGCGCCCCCGCCGCCCCGTGGACGGTGTCGGATCTGGCGGCGCTGGCGTCCATGTCGCGCACCACCTTCACCGACCGCTTCACCCGCCGCCTGGGCCGGTCACCGGCCGCCTACCTGGCCGACCGCCGCCTGGCGCGCGCCGCGACCCTGCTGCGCACCACCACGATTCCCATCACCGGGGTCGCCCACCAGGTCGGCTACGACTCCGAGGCCGCCTTCAGCCGCGCGTTCCGCCGCCGCTACGACACCCCGCCGCTGCGCTACCGCAAGAGCGGCACGCCGGCCCGCGCCTGACCGCCGCTTGTTATGGTGGACAGGTGATTCACATCCGGCAGGCCTGGCGCTGGTCGCAGTAGCGGCCCGCTGAACCATGTCCACGGGCTGTACGCGGCCCGTGCTTCCCGACCGGAACACTTCTGCTCGTGCAGCCCTCCATGAACTTTCAGGAGTTGTACGGTGACCACCTTCTCGAATTCCTTCACCGCCACCCGCGAGCGCAGCGACGACCTGGCCGCCGAGGTGGCCGACCACCCCGAGCGCTTCCGCGTCCTCACCGGTGAACGGCCCACGGGCAGACTGCATCTGGGCCACTACTTCGGGACCATCCGGGAACGAGTGCGGTTGCAGGGGCTGGGCGTGGACCTGTGGGTGATCCTGGCCGACTACCAGGTCATCACCGACCGCGACACCCTCGGCCAGGTCCGCGAGAACGTGGTGAACGCGGTGCTGGACTACGCCGCCGCCGGAATCGACATGAGCCGGGCGACGGTGTTCACCCATTCGTCGGTGCCCGCCCTCAACCAGCTGATGCTGCCGTTCCTGAGCCTGGTCACCGAGGCCGAACTGCACCGCAATCCGACGGTGAAGGCCGAACTCGCGGCGTCGGGACGGGCACTGAGCGGGCTCATGCTCACCTACCCGGTGCATCAGGCCGCCGACATCCTGTTCTGCAAGGGCGATCTGGTGCCGGTCGGCAAGGATCAGCTGCCGCACCTGGAGCTGACCCGGGTCATCGCGCGGCGCTTCAACGAGCGCTTCGGCCGGGTCTTTCCGGAACCGCAGGCGCTGCTCACCGCCACCCCGGAGCTCCCCGGACTGGACGGGCGCAAGATGAGCAAGAGCTACGGCAACGCGATCTCGCTGTCGATGACCGCCGACGAGACCGCGGCCCTCATCCGCCGCACCCCCACCGACGCCGACCGCCGCATCACCTTCGACCCCGCCGCCCGACCCGGCGTGTCCGCGCTGCTCACCACCGCGGCGCTGTGCCTGGGCAGCGACGAGGTGACCCTGGCCGACAAACTGGGCGACGGCGGCGGCGCGGCGCTCAAGAAGCTCGCCGCCGACGCGGTCAACGACTACTTCGCCGCCCACCGGGCCCGCCGCGCGGAACTGGCCGCGGACCCGGATTTCGCGATCGGCCTTGTCCACGAAGGCAATCGGCGCGCGAACGAGATCGCCGAACGCACCCTCGACGAGGTGCGCGCGGCGATGGGGACGGTGTACTAGGCGCCGACGTAGGCGGCCAGGTGCTCGCCGGTCAGGGTGGACCGCGCGGCCACCAGGTCCGCGGGGGTGCCCTCGAAGACGACGCGGCCACCGTCGTGGCCCGCGCCCGGGCCCAGGTCGATGATCCAGTCGGCGTGCGCCATGACGGCCTGGTGATGCTCGATCACGATGACCGTCTTGCCGGAATCGACCAGGCGGTCCAGCAATCCGAGCAGATGCTCCACATCGGCCAGGTGCAGACCGGTGGTCGGCTCGTCCAGCACGTAGACGCCGCCCTTGTCACCCATGTGGGTGGCCAGCTTCAGACGCTGCCGCTCCCCGCCGGACAGCGCGGTCAGCGGCTGGCCCAGGCTCACGTAGCCCAGCCCGACCTCGTCGAGGTGTTGCAGGATCTTGTGGGCGGCAGGGATTTTCGCCTCGCCGTCGGCGAAGAAACCCAGTGCCTCGGCGACCGGCATGGCCAGCACCTCGCTGATGTCGCGCCCGCCCAGCTTGTACTCGAGCACGGCCGCCTGGAAGCGCTTGCCCTCGCACTCCTCGCACGTGGTGGCGACCCCCGCCATGATGGCCAGATCGCTGTAGATCACGCCCGCGCCGTTGCAGGTCGGGCACGCGCCCTCCGAATTCGCGCTGAACAGTGCGGGTTTCACGCCATTGGCCTTGGCGAACGCTTTGCGGATGGGTTCGAGCAGGCCGGTGTAGGTGGCCGGATTGCTGCGCCGCGACCCCTTGATCGCGCCCTGATCGACCGACACCACGCCCTCGCCGGCCGGAATCGAACCGTGCACCAGTGAGCTCTTGCCCGAGCCCGCGACACCGGTGATGACCACCAGCACGCCCAGCGGAATATCGACGTCGACCTTCCGCAGATTGTTGGCGGTGGCGCCGCGAATCTGCAACGCCCCCTGGGACTCCCGCACCGAGTCCTTCAGCGCGGCACGGTCGTCGAAGTGGCGGCCGGTGATGGTGCCGCTGGCGCGCAGCCCGTCGACGGTGCCCTCGAAACAGACGGTGCCGCCGCCGGACCCCGCGGCCGGTCCGATGTCGACGATGTGGTCGGCGATCGCGATGGTCTCCGGCTTGTGCTCGACCACCAGTACGGTATTGCCCTTGTCGCGCAGGCGCAGCAGCAGATCGTTCATGCGCTGGATGTCGTGCGGGTGCAGGCCCACGGTCGGCTCGTCGAACACGTAGGTGACATCGGTGAGCGCGGACCCCAGATGGCGGATCATCTTGACGCGCTGGGCCTCTCCGCCCGAGAGCGTGCCCGAGGCACGGTCCAGGCTCAGATAGCCGAGCCCGATCTCCACCAGCGAGTCCAGCACCTGCCGCAACGCCTCCAGCAGCGGCGCGACCCCCGCACCGCGCAACCCGCGCACCCAGTCGGCCAGATCGCTGACCTGCATGGCGCACGCGTCCGCGATGCTGATCTTGTCGATCTTCGACGAACGCGCCAGCTCGCTGAGCCGGGTCCCGTCGCAGTCGGGGCAGATCTGGAAGGTGACCGCGCGCTCGACGAAGGCGCGGATGTGCGGCTGCAGCGCGTCGATATCCTTGGACAGCATCGACTTCCGGATCTTGGGAATCAGACCCTCGTAGGTCAGGTTGATGCCCTCGACCTTGATCTTGGTCGGTTCCTTGTACAGCAGATCCGCGAGCTCGCGCTTGTTGTACTTCTCGAGCGGCTTGTCCGGATCGAAGAAGCCGCTGCCGATGAAGATGCGCCCGAACCAGCCGTCCATGCTGTAGCCCGGAATCGTGAACGGCCCCTCCCGCAACGACTTCGAGTCGTCGTAGAGCTGGGTCAGGTCGATGTCGTTGACCGAACCGCGGCCCTCACAGCGCGGGCACATGCCGCCGGTCACCGAGAAGGTGCGCCGCTCCTTGACCTGCTTGCCGCCCTTCTCCACCGTCACCGCGCCCGCGCCGCTGATCGAGGCCACATTGAACGAGAACGCCTGCGGCGAACCGATATGCGGCTCGCCCAGGCGGCTGAACAGGATGCGCAACATGGCCATGGCGTCGGTGGCGGTGCCCACGGTGGAGCGCGGATCACCGCCCATGCGCTGCTGATCCACGCTGATCGCGGTGGTCAGACCCTCGAGCACATCCACGTCCGGGCGCGCCTGAGTCGGCATGAAGCCCTGCACGAACGCGCTGTAGGTCTCGTTGATCAGCCGCTGTGACTCCGCGGCGATGGTGTCGAAGACCAGCGAGCTCTTGCCCGAACCGGACACGCCCGTGAACACGGTGAGCCGCCGCTTGGGCAGGTCGACGGAGACGTCCTTGAGGTTGTTCACCCGGGCGCCGACCACCCGGATCAGATCGTGGGCGTCGGCGGCGGGCAGGGCGTGCTTCGTGGACTTGCTCGGGGCCATGCGTGTCTCCATCTGAGGGCGGACCGGTCGGGCGGGAAAAGCGGTTAGGGCACCTGCTGGATACGGACCATATTGCCCGCGGGATCGCGCACGGCGAAGTCTCGCACGCCGTAGGGCTGGTCGGTCGGCTCCTGGACGATCTCGACCGCGTCGTTCGCCTGCAGCGCCTCGAAAGCGGCGTCCACATCCTTGGACGCCAGCAGGACGCTGCCGTAGGTGCCCTTGGCCATCATCTCGACGATGAGCTTGCGCTCGTCCTCGGTGATGCCCGGATCGACGGCCGGCGGGTGCAGCACGATGGAGGTGCCGGGCTGATCGGGCGGGCCCACGGTGAGCCAGCGCAGGCCGTTGTAGCCGACATCCTTGCGCAGCTCGAAGCCGAGCGCGTCGCGGTAGAACGCGAGCGCCGCGTCCGCGTCATTGTGCGGGAGGAAGCTCGAGAGAATGGTGATGTCCATGTCGATCAGGCTAGTTGCGAGCCGCTTGCCTGGGCTTCTCGATTCCTGATCGGTCGAGTCACCTGTTTCTCCACGCACGACGGCATACCCTCCGGCGTGTCGGCCATCCGCTGCTTGTACACACTCGGCGGCACACCGACCAGTTCGGTGAAACGGGTGCTGAAGGTGCCCAGCGACGAACAGCCCACCGCGAAACAGATCTCGGTGACGCTCAGATCCCCGCGCCGCAACAGCGCCATGGCCCGCTCGATGCGCCGCGTCATCAGATACGCGTACACCGACTCGCCGTAGGCCGCCCGGAACTGCCGGCTCAGATGCCCGGCCGAGATGTGCGCGTCGCGCGCGAGCGCCTCCACGTCCAGCGGCCGCGCGTACTCGCGATCGATCCGGTCCCGGACCCGCCGCAAGCGCGCCAGATCCCGCAGGCGCTGCTCCTCGGCCGGTTTGCTCGTCACCCCACGATGGTCGCACGCTGGGCCGACACCCCGGTGCCGACGTGCCCGGCGGATTGGGGACTACCGCCCGGACGATTTGTCGGGTAACAGTTTTGCCTTGACACAAGACATAGCGTGCGGGGAAACCGGGACATCCGGGACCCGGCACCGATCTACATGCGGCCGAGCACGGCCCGAGAACTGGGATCAGCTCTTCGATGAAGCTCTCTGCACTACGTAACCGGACCGCCCTGCGCACCGCCGCGGTCGCCCTCACCGCCGTCCTGTCCGTGGCCCTGGCCGCCGGCACCGGATCGGCCGACCAGGACCAGGCCGCAGCGGTCACCTCGGTGACCAAGGATGGCCGCACCTGGCACCTGAAGGTCTACTCGGCGGCCATGGGCAGGGACATCACCGTCGACGTGCAGCGGCCGGCCGACGAATCCCAGCCCGCCCCGAACCTGTACCTGCTCAACGGTCTCGACGCCGGCGAGGGCTCCGCCAGCTGGACCGCGCAGACCAACGCGCTGGGCTTCCTGGCCGACAAGCAGGTCAATGTGATCCAGCCGATCGGCGGCCGCGGCAGCTACTACGCCGACTGGATCCAGCCCGACCCGCAGCTGGGCCTCAACAAGTGGACGACGTTCTTCACCCAGGAACTGCCGCCGCTGCTCGACGCCACCCTCGGCTCCACCGGCCTGAACTCGCTCGCGGGCCTGTCCACCTCCGGCACCTCGGTGCTGCAGCTGGCCGAGGCCAAGCCGGGCCTGTGGAAGTCGGTCGCCGCCTACAGCGGGTGCGCGCAGATCGCCGACCCGATGGGCCGCCAGTTCGTGAAGCTGGCCGTCGAGACCTGGGCGGGCGGCAACACCGCCAATATGTACGGCCCGGCCGACAGCCCGCTGTGGGCCGCCAACGACCCGGTCATCAATGCCGAGAAACTGCGCGGCACCCAGCTCTACGTCTCCAGCGGCAGCGGCATCCCGCTCATGCGCGACGTCGAGTTCTACACCAAGTCCGCCCCGGGCGTGCAGGGTGACGTGAACCTGGCGCTGGGCATGATCATCGAGGGCGCGGTCAACGCCTGCACCCACAACCTGCAGGGCAAGCTCGACTCGCTGCAGATCCCGGCCACCTTCCGCTACGACCCGGTCGGCACCCACTACTGGCCGTACTGGGAGCAGGCCCTGCACGACTCGTGGCCGATGCTGGCCGCGGGCATGGGCATCTGACCCACGCTTGCACGCCGCAACGCCGCATACCGTCGATCGGTATGCGGCGTTGCGCGTTTCCGGGGCTGGGTTCTCGAGGCCGCCCGAGCTACATCGGGCCCGAGGCCGTCCGGACTACATCGCCGCGGCGCCCGGGACGCTCATCGGCGTGCGGACGATGCGGCCGCCGAGCCGTTCGTTGACCGAGAACCCGTGGTGGCGGCACCATTTCGCAAGTACCGGCACGGCGGAGTCGTCGTCGCGGAAGGTGGGGACCAGCTGACCGACGATGCACAGGTGATGGGCGTCGGCGGCCCGGCACAGGTGCTGCAGGATCGCGGTGCCCAGGCCGGTGCCGCGCAGTTCCGGGTTCACCGTGATGTTGTCGAGCTTGATGGTGTCGGCGTAGATGTCGAAGACCACCTCGGCGAGCTCGTCGTCGCGGCGCAGAGACTCGATGTCGAACGGCACCGGCCGCAGCACCCCGGGCAGGTGATCGGAAAGCCGTTGCCGCGCGGCCTCGTCGGGGGCGGAGCGGGTGATCGCCAGCAGATCCTCGGTGAGGTCGGCGACCACGGCGCGTTCCCCGACCGCGGCCCGCGGGCGGGCCGGTCCGGTCGCGCGGGCCAGCGCCTCCAGCCGGCGCGTCCACTGCGGATCCTCGGAGCCGTAGCGCTGGGTCAGCTCGGCGAGGGTGTCCTCGAGGCACAGCGGTTTGCCGAGGCTGCGCACGAAGCCGCCCGACAGCACCCCCCAGCGGTGATCGTCCGCGCCGACGCCGTGCACGGCCAGATCCCGCATCAGCGCGTCGCGGCGGGCGGTGGCGCGGGCGATCGGCGAGCCCGGCAGCCGGCCCAGCCACTTCTGCCAGCCGTTCAGGTTCGCGCGGATGCGGGTGCTCGCGATATCGGCGCTCGCGTCGAGGTAGTTGCACAGCGCTTGCTGACGACGCTCCAGCAACTCGTCCACCGGCCGACGCGCGAGGTCGGCGGGCGGCGTCTGACCCTCACTCATAATGACCAACGCTAGCGTCCAGTTCTCTCGACGCAGGTAACCGGCACGCGCGAAATCAGCTACCGGCTGGTTGCGGATCATTCTGCCGTGCGGCAACCACCCGGCCCAGGACCGGCATCGCGCGCCAGCTGGGATTGCCCGGAGGTATCCAGATCGATGAGAATCGGCAGCCAGGTCGACACCGAGGACCGGCCCCGCCGCCTGCGCCAGGAACAGCGACAGCCCGAGCGCCGGAGGATGCGGGAGCCGGATACGGCACGAGGATGCCGTGCGCGGGTCCGGCCCGCGTGCGGCATCCTCGATGGCTCATCCGGCGAAATCCGCTGTCCCCCTACGGCGAATCCGCGCGCTCACAACAGATCGGCGAGACCCTTCAGCGGTCCGGGCAGGCCCGCCGCGTGCTTCTTCAGGCCCGCGACCACCGGGTTCGGGGTCTCGGCGCGCAGCCGGTCGAGCTCGGTCTGCATGGTCGAGACCGTGCGGGTGTAGTAGTCGTCGACCAGGGCGGAATCATCCGGGTCGCCGGGCTCGGTGGACCAGTCCAGCGCGGGCAGGAAGCTCACCGTCACCGAGGCGGGCAGCGGCAGCTGCGGCAGGATCGGGGCGACGCCGAAGGGCAGGCCCAGAGTGTACGGAAACACCTTGGCGCGCACCAGTTTGTCGAGCTGCAACAGCTTGGCGGTGCGCTCGCCGCGGCTGAGCACGAAGATCGAGTCGTGCCCGCCGTTGGCGACCGCGGGAATCACCGGAACCCCCGATTCCAGTGCGAGCCGGATGAAGCCCTTGCGATCGGCGAAGTCGATCTTGCCGCGATCGGTCCACGGCCGGCACGCCTCCCAGTCGCCGCCGGGGTAGACCATGACCGCGCCGCCGTCCTTGAGCCCCTTGGCGGCGGATTCCTTCGAGGCCGCGATCACGCCGAACTGGCGCAGGCTGTCACCGAGGACCGGTGCGCGCAGCAGGATGTCGTGGGCGACGCCGTAGCTGGGCTCGCCGGGGCGGTGTTCCAGCATGGCCATGAAGGTGATCCACACCTCCGGGGCCCAGTAGATGGACGAGTGATTGCCGATCACCAGCGCCGGTCCGGAAGTCGGCAGATTCTCGATGCCGACGACCGTGGGGGTGAAGTAGTCGGTGTAGGCCCGCGCCAGCGGCAGCAGCGGGTGGTTCGGGTCGGGGATTACCTTGTTCTCGGTCATGAGCCATTCCTGTCGATTGCTTTGCCGGGGACGGGCAGCACGCAACGACATCGCACGACGCTTTTGACACAACGTCGAGCCGAATTGAATTGCCCCCGGGTCAGATCCCCATTGATTAGCTCCGACGGCCGCGCATGCGCGGTCCGGTTCAGCGTACGGACGTCGCTGCGTTGCGACAGATGCCCGTCACCGTCCTCCTGCACCATCGACGTTATCAACCCAAGCGTTTGCTTGTTAGGAAGTGTGCGAAACCCAACATTCATCTCACTGCCCCGGTTCCGCACACCGCGCTCGCCTTAAGATGGCCCACCCGAGATGCCATGCGTTGATGCGCATATCGGCGTAGACATATCTCAGAGGGTTGTCCGGCGGTGGGACAGCGCGCCCGCCGCGAGGTAGCCCGCCAGGGCCAGGCCCGCGCACCACGCCAGCGCGGTCGGCGCGGAATCCCCTACCGGCGTACCCATCAGCAGCCCGCGCACGGTCTCGGTGACCGAGGTGACCGGCTGGTGCGCGGCGAAACCGCGCAACCAGCTCGGCAAGGTCTGGGTCGGCACGAACGCGCTGCTCACATAGGGCAGGAACATGAAGAAGAACATGAAGCCGTTGGCCGCTTCGGGATTCGAGGCCAGCAGCCCGAGCGCGGCCGCGATCCAGGACAGCGCCAGCACGAAGCAGGCCAGCACGCCCGCCACCGCCAGCCAGCGCAGCGGGTCCGCGGTGGGCCGGAAGCCGAGCGCCATCGCCACCAGCACCACCAGTGAGCTGGTGACCAGATTGCGCAGCACGCTCTCCAGCACGTGCCCGGTCAGCACCGAGTTGCGGGACACGGCCATCGCCCGGAACCGGTCCACAATGCCGCTGTGGGCATCGGTGGCTACCGCCACCGCGGTCGCGCCCGAGCCGAATCCCGCGCACAGCAGCATGATTCCGGGCACCACGTAGTCGATATAGGAGCCGCCGACATTCATCGCGCCACCGAATACGTACACGAACATCAGCAGAATGCTGACCGGCACGGCGATGGTCATGATCATGGTGTCCGGGCTGCGCAGGGTGTGGCGCAGATTGCGGCCGACCATGGTCGCGGAGTCCTGGGCGGAGTGCACGAGAGTACGCATTACGCAGCGCCTTTCACGGTATTGCCGGTGAGGGCGAAGAAGACGTCGTCGAGATCGGGGGTGTGAATGGACAAGTGGTCGATGGCCACGGCGTGATCGTCGAAATGGTCGAGCAGCTTGCGAATATCTCCGACGCTGCCGTCCGAGGGCACCCGCAAGGCCAGTTCCTCGCCGTCGATCTCGCCCACCGGCAGCGCTCGCGCGGCCGCCGCCAGCCCGTGCTCGTCGGCGAAACCCAGCCGCAGGTGCCCGCCGGGAACCAGGCGCTTCAACTCCTCGGCGCGCCCCTCGGCCACGATGCGGCCGCCGTCGAGCACGGCGATCCGGTCGGCCAATTGGTCGGCCTCCTCCAGGTACTGGGTGGTGAGGAAGATGGTGACACCGTCGGCCACCAAGGCGCGGATCACGCGCCACAGTTCGCGGCGGCTGCGCGGGTCCAGTCCGGTCGTCGGCTCGTCGAGGAAGACGATGCTGGGCTGCCCCATCAGGCTCATGGCGATGTCGAGGCGACGGCGCATGCCCCCGGAGTAGGAGCCCGCGCGCTTCCCGGCGGCCTCGGCGAGTTCGAACTGGTCCAGCAATCGCGCTGTGCGCCGGGCGGTTTCGCGTGATCCGAGGTGCAGTAGCCGGCCCATGAGCCGGAGGTTCTCCGAGCCGGTGAGGACCTCGTCGACGGCCGCGAACTGCCCGGTGACACCGATGGCCGCGCGCACGGCGCCGGCGTCCCGCATTGGATCGTGGCCGCCGACCCGCAGGTCGCCCCCATCGGCGCGTTCGAGGGTGGTGAGGATGCGGACCATGGTGGTCTTGCCCGCCCCGTTGGGCCCGAGCAGCGAGAACACTGTCCCGGCGGGCACGGTGACGTCGATGCCGCGCAGCACCGGCTGGTCGCCGAAGGCTTTGACGAGGCCGCTCACCTCGATGGCGGGCCCCGATCCGGATGTGGTCATGGAGAGCTCCATTCAAAAACTGTGTATGCCATATACACTGTTTATAGGCTACACAGTTTCTTCGATGCCGCAAGATGGGAACCGACACCACGACAGGAGGTCCGATGACGCCCGAGCCGCACACGCTGCCCAAGTCGGTGAAACTGCTCTGGGATCTGGACGAGGCGGGCAGCCGCGGACCCCGGCGCGGCATGAGCCTCGAGCAGATCCTCGACACGGCCATGGCCATCGCCGACGCCGAGGGCTACGCGGCACTGTCCATGGCACGGGTCGCCAAGGAGCTCGGCTTCACCACCATGTCGCTGTACCGCTACGTCGACAGCAAGGACACCCTCGCGGTGCTGCTGCACGACCGCATCTTCGACCACACCCCGGAGCTGCCCGCGGGCTGGCGCGCCGGACTCGAAGCCTGGGGCTGGGCCGAATTCCACGCCATCCGCGCCCACGACTGGTGGCTCGACATCCCGATGACCACTCCCCCGCTGGGCCCGAACAATATGGCCTGGCTGGAGGCGGGCATGAACACCCTCGCCGAGGTCGACATCCCCGAGGCGCTCAAACTCCAACTGCTGGTGAATCTCTCGATCTACGTGATCGGCCGCACC
This sequence comes from Nocardia sp. NPDC004582, assembly GCF_053602115.1. NCBI lineage: Bacteria > Bacillati > Actinomycetota > Actinomycetes > Mycobacteriales > Nocardiaceae > Nocardia > Nocardia sp. NPDC004582. The sequence goes on from NZ_JBSGCY010000100.1 coordinate 14,673, forward strand.
CGGTTCCTGCGCGACGCCATCCGCCAGGGCGAGGACCAGGACTACACCGGCATCCTCACCGCCGTCCTCGACCCGCGGCGATTCCCCGCCGTCACCAGCGCGCTCACCAATCGCGCCTTCGACAGTGACGACATGCACTGGGAGGAAGCCGATTTCGGTTTCGCGCTGGCCCGGCTGCTGGACGGTTACCAGGTCTTCATCGACGCGAACACCGGGACACGGTAGGCCGACGACCCCCGGCCGCGCGCTAGCAGATTCCAGCTATATCAGCCCGAGAGCCGGACCGAAAAAATCACTTGTCGCTACAGTCCCACGAAACTGCTTGACAGACAGGTGATTACAGTGAGGATCGGATTCAGAGCGCTGGCGACGGCCGCGGTCGGAGCACTGTTCGCACTCTCGATGACCGGTGTCGCGGCCGCCCCCGCGAACGCGGTCGGCCTGCCCCCGTGCGGTCTGACCTGCGACGACCCCCTGCCGCCCGCGCCCGCCGGGTGCTCGAGCGCGGCGACCGGCGGCACCCTGGCGCTGACCCTGCCCGACAAGAACGGGGTCAACCGTCCCTTCCGGCTGTTCGTGCCGTCCGGGCTGAGCGGGGCCGCGCCACTGGTGGTCGCGCTGCACGGCGGTCAGGACAATCCGGCGCACTTCGAAACCGCCACCGGCTGGACCGCGGTCGCGCAGAGCAAGAAGTTCATCGTCGCCTATCCCCAGGGCGGCAAGAACGACGGCGCCGCCGACAAATGGGCCTGGGAGTTCAGCGCCTCCAACCCCGCCAATGACGTTCCGTTCCTGCGCAGCCTGGTCCACGCCATCGGCAACGACTACTGCGTGAACCCCAAGCGCGTGCACTTCATCGGGCACTCCAACGGCGGGCAGATGACCTCCCGGATGGCCTGCTCCGCCTCGGATCTGGTCGCCTCGGCCGCGGTGTGGGCCGGGCCGAGCGGCGCGTGGGACGCCAATGACTGCCCGACCACCCGCAACCTGTCGTTCGGCGTGATGCTCAACGACAACGACCCGATCGTGTGGCAGATCGTCGCCGAGCAGCATCGAGACCTGTGGCGCACCAAGGACAGCTGCGGCGCGACCCCGGCCTCGGAGACCGGCACCGCGGTGGTGAAGGGCGAGCGCTACTCGTGCGCGTCGGGCACCCAGGTGCTGTATCGGCTGTACCACACCACCGATGACGCGACGAAGGCTCACCTGTGGCCCACTCCGGGTTCGGCGGCCGCGACCGACGTCAACAACCGGATGTGGTCACTGCTGAACGCCAACCCGCTGCCCTGACGCCCACTGCTCCGGGGTCCCGGCCCGATCAGGGTTCCGGGGCGCCAGCGTGGCGGTCAGCAGCGCGGCGATGGCGAAAAGCACTGCCACACAGGCCACCAGGCCGATCCAGCCGCCGGCGGCGTAGGCGATTCCGGCCGCGCTGCCGACCACCGCGCTGCCCAGGTAGTAGGCGAACATGTAGAGAGACGACGCGGCGCCGCGGTTCTCGGCCAGCGCGCCGACCCAGGCGCTGGCCGCGGTGTGCGCGCCGAAGAATCCGGTGGTGATCAGCAGGATGCCGATCAGCACCGTGCTCAGGTGATCCGGGATGGTCACGGCCACGCCGACCGCCATCAGGGCCAGCGAGACCACCAGGATCCGGTGGTGGCCACGGCGATCGGCGAGCCGCCCCGCGTAGGCCGACGCGGCCGTGCCCGCGAGGTACAGCACGAACACCAGGCCGACCACCGCCTCGGACAGGTCGAAGGGGCGGTGGGTCAGCCGGTACCCGAGATAGTTGTAGATCGACACGAAACTACCCATGAGCAGGAAGGCCAGGCCGAACAGCGCGGCCGGGCGACGGGCGCGCACCTGGCGGCCGAGATCGCCGAGCAGCGTCCCGAAACCGGCCGGGCGAGCGATGAATCCGCGGGAGGCGGGCAGCGTCCGCGCGAACCACACCGCGCCCGCCGCCACCGCCAGCGACACCGTCAGCTCCGCCCACCGCCACGAGGTCAGCCCGAGCGCGAGCGACGGAATCAACCGTCCCGCCAGCCCGCCGATGCTCGTCCCCGCGATGTACACCCCCATCGCCGAACCCAGCCCGCCCGCACCGACCTCCTCGGCCAGATAGGCCATCGCCACCGCGGGCACCCCGGCCAGCGCCACACCCTGCACCGCGCGCACGGCCAGCAGCGTGTCCATCGTCGGGCACAACGGCAGCAGCAACCCCAGCGCCGCGGCCGCCACCGCCGACCCGATCAGCACCCGGGTCCGGCCGATCCGCGCCGACAGCACACCCACCGGAATGATCGCCAGCGCAAGGAATCCCGTGGTCAGCGATACCGCCAGCGCGGCCTGCGCGGGCGGCGCCCCGAACGCCGCCGACAGACTCGGCAGCAGCGACTGGGTGGAGTACATGGCCGCGAACGTGGTCAGCCCGGCCGCGAAAAGCGCCACGGTGACCCGCTTCTCGTGCGCGCCGGGGAGCTCGGCGGGCCCATCCGCCGCAACCGGGCCTTGCCTGCTCAACCGCTGATCGGCGCTGGTCATCGGGTCCTCCCAGGATGAATCGGGTGTGGGCTCCAGGGTGCGTGACCGGCGTTTAGATCGGAAATGCATGATGATCGGTAAGCTCATGCATCTGTGGCATATAGCGAGGAGGCGGGGTGCTCGGCGCGGATCTGGAGTGGTTCACGACACTCGCCGAAACCGAGAATGTCAGTGCGGCGGCCGACCGGTTGCATCTGGCCCAGCCGACGCTGTCGCGGATGCTCGCCCGGTTGGAGCGGCGACTGGGCGCTCCCCTGTTCGATCGGCACGGGAAGCGCATCCGGCTCAACGACTACGGCCGCCTGTACTACGAGCACGCGCGCCGCGCCCGCGCGGAACTGCGGGCCGGGGAGCAGGCCGTCGCCGACCGGGTCAACCCGGCCAAGGGAGTGGTGCGGCTGTCGTTCCTCAACTCCTTCGGCAGCCGGCTGGCCCCGGAGTTGATCGCCGAATTCCGGCGCGGGGCCGGGCGGGTCGACTTCAGGCTGTTCCAGGGCGCGGCCGAGGTGATCACCCGCCAGGTGCTCGACGGGGAGGCCGATCTGGCGCTGGTCTCACCGCGGCCCGGCGAACCCGGCATCGGGTGGCACACCCTGCTGAATCAGCCACTGGTGCTGGCGGTTCCGGCCGATCACCGGCTGGCCGGGCAGCGCCGGACCCGGCTGAGCGAACTGGCGGACGCCGAATTCATCACCATGCATCCGGGATTCGGGATGCGGCGCATCTTCGACGACCTGTGCGCGGCGGCCGGAATCCAGCCCCGCATCGCCTTCGAGACCGGCGACCTGACGACCGTGCGCGGACTGGTGGCGGCCGGGCTCGGCGTGGCGCTGGTGCCCGCCGAGGAACCGCTGCCGCCGGACCTGGCCGTGGTTCCACTCGCCGACGCCGGGGCGTCGCGCGATGTGGGTCTGATCTGGTCGGCGACCGCGACACCCGCCGAGGCGGTGCGCCGGTTCCGCGATTTCGCGATGGACCGGGCGGCCCGCCGCCCCGCGCGCTGAGCTCGCGCACTGTCCCGCGCAGGCCGCGCACTGTTACGGTTGCCGCACGGTAACTGTTCTGTCGCTTCGACTCCAGGGAGCCGCCCGTGCAGCGCTATCGCGCGGCCCTCGACACACTGGGCGGCGGCATCGCCGCCGCGGTCGCGGGCATGGCCCTGATCGTGCCCTACGACGCCGGGTGCGGCACCGACTCGTCCGCCATGCAGATGACGCTGCTGACCATCACCGTGCCCCGGGCCACCGCCACCGGCGCGGTGCTCGCCGTGGTGACCGCGGTGCTCGTGCGCATGCTCGGCGACCGGACCGCGTGGGCCACCGGCGCGGTCGCGGCGCTGGTCCTCGCCACCGATCACCTGCTGGTCACCTCCACCTCCGCGACCCTGGCCACCGCCAACTTCCTCGATTCGCTCGCGGGCGGGGTGCTGCTCGGCGCGGCCGGGGCGGCGGCGCTGCGGTACCGGCCGCCCGCGGTCGGCTACCTGCTCGGCGGGCTCACCGGTGTGCTGATCGGACGCCACATCGAGACCATCGCCGCCGAGAACGGCTATCTGTCGGTGCTCGAGCGCGCCTTCGTGGACCTGCCGCCGGACTGGCTCGCGGTGCTGGCCGCGATACTGCTCGCCGGGTGCGGCGTGGTCTGCGGACGCACCGGCCCGACCCATCCGATGTCGGTGCAGCTGCCGTTCGCGCCGATCGTGGCCGCGGCGGTGGTGATCACGACCATCGCGGTGGCCTCCGAACGCATCACCCCGGGCGCCACCGGCTCGATCGCCATCACCGCCTGGCTCGTCGCGGTGGTCGCGGCCGCCCTGATCGCGGCCCTGCTGCTCCCGGGCCGCGACGGCACCCTCACCCTGCTCGCGGTATCGCTCACCGCGACCGGCGGCGCCCTGGCGAGCGTCCACGCCCATTGGAAACTCGCACCGGTACTCGCGATCATGACGCTCGGACTGCTCGGGGGCGTCGCGCTGCCCCGACCCAAGCCGGTCGCCGCCGCCGCGGCGAGCATCGGGCTGGCGGTCTTCGCCCTCCTGGCTTCCAGTGCGCAGCAACATGATTCGTGGGCGGCGCTGCTCGGCGGCTGCCTGTACGCGGCACTGGCCGGATACAGCTTCGGCGCGGTCAGCACCCGCCTCGCCGCGAGCACGGTCCTGGCGCTGGGCGTCGTACTGGTCCCGACCGCGGCACTCACCCTGGAACACCGAGGCTGCGACGCCCTGCCATCCGGATTGCCCGATCGCGTCGGCGCGGCCGGTGACCGCGCGGCGTGGACGGCCATCGGACTCGGCGCCGGATGTCTGGCGGCCATGCTGGTCCTGCACCGCCTGCGGCCGGAACGGGACGCCGCGGCGCGGCCGAAACCCCTTGCCCCCGAATCCGAACGGCCGGACTAGGCGGCCACACGCACCGGTTCCCGCAAACAGCACGGTGCCGCAACAACCGAGGCAGTTCCGCGAATTGTCAGCTATCGTTCGAGGTGCCGGCTCCGAACCAGGTCTCCACTCCGATAGCGCGCCTGTTGCCACCGCGCCCGCGGCGGAGCAGGCTGAGAGACGTCGGTGGCGTCACCCGGCGCTGCCCCCGCAACCGAGGAGGTGGATCGAACGTGTACGCACGCTCCAACACGATTCAGGCGCGGATGTCCGCTATCGACGCCGGGATCGCATTCATGCGCGACGAAGCAATGCCCGAACTGGCCGGTATGCCCGGCTGGGTGGGTTTGTCACTACTGGTGGATCACGAATCCGGCCGCTGCATCTGCACCACCGCATGGGAGTCCGAGAACGCGATGCACGACAGCGCCAGCCGGGTGCGCCCGCTGCGCAATCGCGCCCGCGACTTCTTCGGCGGCGACGGCCCGCTCATCGAGGAGTGGGAGATCGCCGCTCTGCACCGCCTCCACCACGCCGACGAGGGTGCGTGCGCCCGCGTGACCTGGACCCGGGCCGACCCCGATCGCATCGATTCGGCGATCGGCGTCTTCCGCGAGCTGGCCATGCCCGCCATGGAGCAGATGGACGGCTTCTGCAGCGTCAGCCTGCTGGTCGATCGCACCGCCGGGCGCGGCGTCTCCTGCGCCACCTTCGACAGCGCCGAGTCCCTGGCCCGCACCGCCCAGGTAGCCGCTGACCTGCGAGCCAGGGCCACCGCCCAGGCCGGCATCGCCGTCACCGAGGTCGCCGAGTTCGAACTGGCCCTCGCCCACCTCCGCGTCCCCGAACTGGTCTGACGCCAACTCCCGGGTGGCGCGGTCGCACCGGCCGCGCCACCCGGCTAATTTAGAACCCGTTTCAGCGGGCGGCGGCTTCCGGCCACCCGGCGATCGATGGGAGACGGGTATGTCGGGCAAGGACGGCGGTCGATTCGACGGCAAGATCGCGGTGGTGACCGGAGCCTCCTCCGGCCTGGGCCGGGCCGTGGCACAGCAGCTGATCGCGGGCGGGGCTCGCGTCCTGGGCGCCGGCCGCGACGAAGCCCGCCTGAAGGACACCTTCGACGGACCCGAAACCGCCTGGCACGCCGCCGATCTCGCCGATCCGGCGGCGGCCGATCAGGTGGTGCGGGCCTGCGTGGACCGATTCGGCGGGCTCGACATCCTGGTCAACGCCGCGGGCGCGCACACCATGCGCCACACCGGTCAGGTCACCGACGACGAATGGCAGCACGACCTCGCCGTCAACCTCAGCGCGCCCTTCTTCCTGTCCCGCGCCGCCCTCCCCCACCTGCTCGAGCGCACCGGCTGCATCGTCAACGTGGCCTCGATCGCCGGTGTCGAAGGCCAGGCCTACTCGGCGGGCTACTGCGCCGCCAAGCACGGCCTCATCGGCCTCACCCGGGCCATGGCCCTGGAGTTCGACGGCGCCGGCATCCGCATCAACGCCGTCTGCCCGGGCGGCATGACCACGCCGATGCTCGAGAACTTCACCTTCCCCGAAGACCCCGACTACCAGCTCATCCTGAAGACCGCCAGCCCCCGCGGCCTGATGGAACCCGCGCAGGTCGCCAACATCATCAGCTTCCTCTGCTCCGACGAAGCCTCCGCCGTCCACGGCGCGGTCTACACCGTCGACAACGGCAAGATGGCCCTCTGAGCCGACAGGTTCGGCGATACGGATCGGCCCGGGCGACGGATGCCGTCGCCCGGGCCGATGCCGAGGGTGGGTCGAGCTACTTCTTGCGGTCGCGCTTCTCGCGGACGCGCACATTGACCCGGACCGGAGAACCGTCGAAGTTGAACTCCTCGCGCAGCTTCCGCTCGATGAAGCGGCGGTAGCCCGCCTCGAGGAAGCCGGTGGTGAAGAGCACGAACGTCGGCGGGCGGGTGGACGCCTGGGTGGCGAACAGCACGCGCGGGAGACGGCCGCCGCGCATCGGCGGCGGCGTGGCGGCGATGACCTCCTTGAGCCAGTTGTTCAGGCGCCCGGTGGAGATGCGCTTGTCCCACGACTCCAGGGCGGTCTCCATGGCGGGGACCAGCTTCTGGACCGCGCGGCCGGTGTGCGCGGAGATATTGACGCGCTGCGCCCAGCGGACCTGGACCATCTCGCGATCGATCTCGCGCTCGAGCATCTCGCGCCGGTCCTCATCGACCAGATCCCACTTGTTGTAGGCGATCACCAGGGCGCGGCCGGTCTCGGCCACCATGGAGATCACCCGCAGGTCCTGCTCGGTGATCGGCTCGGATGCATCGATCAGCATGACCGCCACCTCGGCCGCCTCGATCGCGCCCTTGGTGCGCAGCGAGGCATAGAACTCGTGACCGGAGGCATTGCTCACCTTGCGGCGCAGACCCGCGGTGTCCACGAAACGCCATGGCTTGCCGCCTAATTCGACCAGCGAGTCGACCGGGTCGACGGTGGTGCCCGCGATATTGTGGACCACCGAGCGCTCCTCACCGGCGAGCCGGTTCAGCAGCGACGACTTGCCCACGTTCGGCTTGCCGACCAGCGCCACGCGGCGCGGACCGCCGGAGATCCCGGTGCCCTCGCGGGGCGTCTCGGGCAGCTTCTCGAGAATGATGTCGAGCAGATCACCCGTACCGCGACCGTGCGCGGCCGAGATCATGTGCGGCTCACCGAGACCCATCGACCACAGCTCGGCGGCGTCGGCCTCGAGCTTCTGGTTGTCCACCTTGTTCGCGACCAGGATGACCGGAGTCTTGCTGCGCCGCAGCGTCTTCGCGACCGCCTCGTCGGCCGAGGTCGCGCCCACGGTGGCGTCCACCACCACGACGATGGCGTCGGCGGTGTTCATGGCGACCTGCGCCTGCCGCGCCACCGACTGCTGCAGCCCCTTGGCGTCGGGTTCCCAGCCGCCGGTGTCCTGCACCAGGAATCGGCGTCCGGCCCAGGTGGCCTCGTAGGAGATCCGGTCGCGGGTCACGCCCGGAATGTCCTCCACGACCGCCTCGCGGCGGCCCAGGATCCGGTTCACCAGCGTCGACTTGCCGACATTGGGGCGGCCGACAATGGCCACCGTCGGCAGCGGAACGTGCTCGGCGTCCTGCTCGCCCTCGAATTCGGCGATGTCCCAGTCGGATTCGTCCGACCAGATCCCATCGCCGGCGAAGGTGTCCTGCGTCACTGCGCGCCTCCCGCCGAAATCCGTGCGGCCACCACGCGATACAGCTCGTCGATGACCTCGTCCTTGTTCAGATCGCTGGTGTCGACCAGCTCCGCGTCCTCGGCCGGACGCAGCGGCGACACCTTGCGCGTCGAGTCCAGGGTGTCGCGGCGCTGCACATCGGCCAGCACGCCCGCGTAATCGTCACCCCGCCCTTCGGCGATGTTCTGCGCGTTGCGGCGCTGCGCGCGGGCCTCGGCCGACGCGGTCAGATAGATCTTCACGTCCGCCGAAGGCAGCACGGTGGTGCCGATGTCGCGGCCCTCCACCACGATTCGGCCCGCCGTCGCGGACAGCTCCCGCTGCAGCGCGACCAGCTGCTCACGCACCTCGGGCACCGCCGACACCGCCGACACCGCCTGGGTGACCGCGTTGCCGCGGATCTCGCCGGAGACGTCCTCACCGTCGAGCAGGATGACCTCCCGGCTCGGATCGGTGCCGATGGTCAGCGGCAGTTCCTTCACCGCGATGGCGATGGCGGCCGCGTCGTCCAGGTCGACGCCGCTGCGCAGCACGCGCAGCGTCGCCACCCGGTACATGGCGCCGGTGTCGAGGTAACTGGCGTCCAGGCGGGTCGCCAGCATGCGCGACACGCTCGACTTGCCGGTGCCCGACGGCCCGTCCATGGCCACGACCAGCTTCGCGGAACCGGTCAGCGCGCCGGTCGTATCGATCAGAGATCCCACACCGTTCACAACGACACCGCCTCGTAGAGCTTCCCGACCTCGTCCCGGCCCAGCACGCGCAGCGTGCCCGGCCGCTGATCACCGAGCGCGATCGGCCCGACGTGCGTGCGCACCAGCGCGGTCACCGGATGCCCGACGGCGTCCAGCAGGCGGCGCACGATGTGCTTGCGACCCTCGTGCAGCACCACCTTCACCAGCGACTTGCCATTGCCGACCTCGAGCACCTGGAACTTGTCCACCGACGCGGGCCCGTCCTCGAGCTCCACGCCGTCCTTGAGCTGCTTGCCGACCTCGCGGTTGCGGACCTCGCCGTTCACGGTGGCCAGGTAGGTCTTGGACACCTCGAAGGAGGGGTGCATGAGCCGATGCGCCAGATCACCGTCGTTGGTGAGCAGCAGCAGACCCTCGGTGTCGGCGTCCAGGCGGCCGACGTGGAACAGGCGCTGACCGGCGGCGATCCGCTCGGCCACGATATCGCCCACGCACGGGCGGCCCATCTCGTCGGACATGGTCGACTGCCAGCCCTTGGGCTTGTTCAGCGCCAGGTACACCTGCTCGGAGCGGATCACCACGCGCACGCCGTCGACCCGGACCACCGCGGTCTCGGGATCGATGCGCAGGCCCTGCTCGCGCACGATCTTGCCGTCCACCTCGATGCGCCCGGCGTCGATCATGTCCTCGGCCACGCGACGCGAGGCCACACCGGCCTTGGCGAGGACCTTCTGCAGGCGCTCACCCTCACCCCACGGCAGCTTCTTCGGAGTCCGCTCCTCGAAGTCCACGTGCTGGTGCCGGGCGGGCTTGGCATTGCTGATCAGCACGGGCGCGACGATCTTGCGCTCCGGCTTCGGGGTCTTCTTCTTGCCGGTGGTGTTCGGCGAGGTGTGCGGGGCCAGCGGGCGACCGCCGCCGATACCGCGAGACTGGTTGCCGCGCGCGGAATTACCGCCCTGGCCGCCGAAGCCGGAGCCCGAGCCGCCGCGAGCGGGGGCGCCGCCACGGGAACCGCTTGCGCCCCACTGGCTTTCGCCGCGCGGGGCGGAACCGCCGCGCGAGCGATCGGAGTCACGGCCGTACGAACCGGCGCCACCGCGCGCACGATCCGAATCACGACCATACGAACCGGCGCCGCCACGCGCACGATCCGAATCACGACCATACGAACCGGCACCGCCACGCGCACGATCCGAATCACGACCATAGGATCCCGCGCCACCGCGCGCACGATCCGAATCACGGCCGTACGAACCCGAGCCGCCGCGCGAGGCCCCGAACGAGCCGCCGCGGGAGTCGCCCCGGGAATTGCCGCCCCACGAGGGCGAGTCACCGCGCGAGCCGCGCGACGCGGAGCCGCCTCGGGCTCCGCCATACGAATTGCCGCCGGCAGCGGACCGGTCGTCTCCGGTCCGGCCTCGGGCGGCGCGGGAACCGCCGCGGGGCGGTTCACTGCCACGTTTCCTACGATCCGGTGTGCCATCTCGGCGAGCGGGTGTATTCACGTTGTCCTAGTTTCAGTCTTCGGTGCCGAGGTCGATATCCGCCTCGGCCGGTTTCTTCAGCCTGGTGTACCGGGGGTCGGTCTCCAGGCTCTCGTTGATCTCGTCGATCAGGTCGACGCCCGGGAGCAGTGGGGCCAACGGCGGCAGATCCGCCAGTGACGCAAGCCCGATCCGTTCCAGGAACAGCTCGGTGGTGATGTACAGAGTGCCGTTGGTCTCCGGGTCCGCTCCGGCCTCCGCGATCAGCCCCCGCGCCAGCAGGGTCCTGATCACGCCATCCACGTTGACGCCGCGCACCGCGCTCACGCGTGCTCGGGTAACCGGTTGACGGTACGCGATGACCGCCATGGTTTCCAAAGCCGCGCGAGTCAGCTTCGATCGTGCGCCGTCCAACAGCATACGTTCCACATAGGGAGCGAATTCCGTCCGCGTGTAGTACCGCCACCCGTCGCCGACGAACCTGAGATCCATGCCACTGCGCCGCGCGGTCAGCTCCGCCGACATCTCCCGCAGCGCCGCCTCCACCCGGACCGGGTGATCCCGCAAGGCCGAGGCCAACAGTTCCGTCGGTGCGGGCGCGTCCACCACCAGCAGCATGGCCTCGAGCGCCGACCGGAACTCGGCCTCGGACAGCTCGTCCTCGTCGTCGAACTCCTGCGGATCGAACGCCGGCGTGGCCGGCGCGGGGACACCCCCCGCCCCCGCCTGCTCCGGGGGCGCGGCGACGTCGTCCGCGGGCGCGGTGGCATCGTCCGCGGGCGCGGTGGCATCGTCCGCCTGCGCGGTGACCTCTCCCGCCTGCGCGGTGACTTCGACCTCCGGTGTGGCGATCTCGGCACCCGTTGCGGCGATCGTGTCCTCGTGCACGGTGCCCTCGTCGACAGTCACTGTGATTTCACTCGCGGGCGCTGTGATTTCGGACTCGGGCGGGGTGTGCTCGGCCGCGCGCTCGGTGATCTCGGGGTCGTGCGTGGGCGGGGTGACCGCGGCCGCCGCCGCGGCGGCCTTCGCAGCCGCGGC
>NZ_JBSGCY010000101.1:0-24736 GCF_053602115.1 Nocardia sp. NPDC004582
CGGGCCTGGATCTGACCCGGCTCGCCGCGTGGCTCGACCGCGCCCGGCCCGGCTTCGCGGCCGGGCCGCTGGCCGGACGGTTCATCGCGGGCGGCCGCTCCAACCTCACCTACGTGGTGGGAGACGGTGTCTCCGAATGGATTCTGCGCCGCCCGCCGCTGGGGCACGTGCTGGCCACCGCACACGATATGGGCCGTGAGTTCCGGGTCATGAGCGCCCTGGCCGACACCGCCGTCCCGGTCCCGCGCACCTATGTCCTGTGCACCGATTCCGATATTCTCGGCGCGCCGTTCTACCTCATGGAAAACGTTGCGGGCGTTCCTTATCGGGAAGCGGCCGAACTCGAGGCGCTCGGACCGGAACGGACGCGTGTGATCTCCGAGGGCATGGTCGACGCGCTGGCCGCCCTGCACCGCGTCGACCCGGAATCGGTGGGGCTCGGGGACTTCGGGAAGGCGAGCGGCTTCCTGGCCCGCCAGGTGCACCGCTGGAAGAAGCAGCTCGACGCCTCCTACACCCGCGACCTGCCTGCCGCCGAAGCGCTCTACGCGCTGCTCGAGGCGCGGCAACCCGAGCAGTCGCCCGACGGCATCGTGCACGGCGACTACCGGCTCGACAATGTCCTCGTCGACGCGCACGACCGGGTGGCGGCCGTCGTCGACTGGGAGATGGCCACGCTCGGCGACCCGCTCACCGATGTCGCCCTGCTGGTGCTGTATCAGCGGCTGGGTGATCTGGGCGTACCCGGCGACATGTCCGGTGTCCCCGGCTATCTCACCGAGGCCGAGACCCTCGCCCGCTACGCCGAGCACAGTGGCCGCGACCTCGCGAACTTCGGCTTCTACCAGGGGCTGGCCGCCTTCAAACTGGCCGCCATCCTCGAGGGGATCCACTACCGCTACCTGCACGGCCAAACCGTGGGCAGCGGGTTCGACACGATCGGCGCCGCCGTCGAGCCCCTGCTGCGGGCCGGGATCGACGCGGTCGAGGAGAGTGGCCGCTGACCACTACGGTCCGGATCGGTCCGGGCAGCGCTGGGCGTCACCGCGCGACGCTCGCCACCCTGATCGATCTTCCGATGGCGGGGCACGGAGTCGGGTGATCAGGTACATCCGACGCCGGCCGCCTCGCCCGGAACGGTGCCGTGACACCCTGGTGTCACGGCACCGTTTCGTCTCCACTCAGCGGTATGGGCGCGCATGAGAATTGCGAAAGCGCTTGGCGGACAACGCTTATGATGGCACCGCGAACCATACTTGAATCCGGAGTCAGGTTCGGATAACGTTCCTGGCGAGGCTGTAACCACTGTGTGCGACCCACGATCAGGAGTTGTCGATGTTCGAGCTGTCGGAGCGGGCCCGGGGATATCGGGACGAACTGCTCGCCTTCATGGACGAGCGCGTCTTTCCGGCCGAAGCGGTCTACGAGGCGCAGCTGGCGGAATCCGGGGATCCGCACTTCCAGCCGCCCGTGCTCGAGGAGCTCAAGACCGAGGCCCGCAAGCGCGGCCTGTGGAACCTCTTCCACCCGCACCCGGAATGGGGCCCGGGCCTGACCAATCTGGAATACGCGCACCTGGCCGAGATCATGGGCCGCAGTGTGGGTCTCGCGCCCGAGGCCACCAACTGCAGCGCCCCCGACACCGGCAATATGGAGGTGCTGACCCTGTTCGGCACCCCCGAGCATCAGGAGCGGTGGCTGCGGCCGCTGCTCGAGGGGGAGATCCGCTCGGCGTTCGCCATGACCGAACCCGCGGTCGCCAGCTCCGACGCCACCAATATCCAGCTGCGCATGGAACGCGACGGCGACGAGTACGTGCTCAACGGCCGCAAATGGTGGACCTCCAATGCCCTGCACAAGAACTGCCAGGTCATGATCGTGATGGGCAAGACCGATCCCGAGGCGCCCACTCACCGCCAGCAGTCGATGATGGTCGTGCCCATGGACACCCCCGGCGTCACCGTGGTGCGCGGGCTGCCGGTCTTCGGCTACCAAGACCGCGAGGGTCACGCCGAGGTGCTCTTCGAGAACGTCCGCGTCCCCGTCACCGCCCTGCTCGCCGGCGAGGGCGACGGATTCATGATCAGCCAGGCGCGCCTGGGTCCCGGCCGCATCCACCACTGCATGCGCGCCATCGGCATGGCCGAACGGGCCCTGGACCTGATGATCGACCGGGCGCAGGCACGCGTCACCTTCGGTGAGCCGGTCGCCAACCGGGCCAACATCCAGGACTGGATCGCCGAGTCGCGCATCGAGATCGATATGGCCCGGCTGCTCACCCTGCAGGCCGCGTACCTGATGGACACCGTCGGCAACAAGGCCGCCCGCACCGAGATCGCCGCCATCAAGGTCGCCGCCCCGAACGTGGCGCTGAAGGTGATCGACCGCGCCATCCAGGTGCACGGTGGCGCCGGCGTCTCCGACGACTTCCCGCTCGCCAGCATGTACGCCCACACCCGCACCCTGCGCTTGGCCGACGGACCCGACGAGGTGCACAAGCGGTCCATCGCCCAGTGGGAACTGCGCCGCCGCGACCCCAACTGGGGAAAGCGCGCCCGCTGAGCCCGTCGGGGCAGCCCGCCGAGCCGCGGGCCGGAAGATTTCCGGTGGCCGGATGCGAGACTGTACCGGTGACCGGATCAGAGGATCGCTCGCGCGCGGACGAGACGCGGGCACGGCTGTTGGACGCGGCGATCGTCGCTTTCGCCGAGCGCGGCTTCCACGGCTCCACCACCCGCGACATCACCTCGATCGCGGGATTGAGCACCGCGGCCATCTATGTGCACCACCGGTCCAAGGAGGAACTGCTCTACCAGGTTTCGCGCGCCGGCCACGAGAACACCCTGACCCGGTTGCGGGCCGCGCTGTCCGCCTCCGACGACCCGGTGGAGCAATTGGTCGCGGTGATGCGGGATTTCGCCATCGACCATGCCCGCGGGCACACCGGCGCGCGGGTGGTCAACTACGAACTCGCCGCGCTGAGCCCCGAACATCAGCGGGAGATCAAGGACATCCGCCGCGTCATCGACACCGAGATGCGCCGGCTCATCGAACGCGGCGTCGCGGCGGGTGTGTTCGACAACCCGAATCCGCGCATGGCCGCGGTGGCGCTGCTGTCGCTGGGCATCGACCTGGCCCGCTGGTATCGCGACGACGGGCCGCTCTCACCGGAGGAGATCGGCGACTACTACGTCGATCTCGCGCTGCGGATCGTGGGCGTGCGCCGGTAGGTCAGGGCTGCGCCCGGCCCTGCTGCCATTCCGGCCACGGGATCGACCAGTCGCCGTTCTGCCAGATGTCGAGGGGTTCGCCGCCGGTATTGCGGACCTCCACCACATCGCCGGGGATGACGAAGCCGAAGAACCAGGTGGCGTCGTCGGGGGAGATGTTGAGGCAGCCGTGCGAGACATTGGTATTGCCCTGCGCCCACATGCTCTGCGCCAGTTCGTGGACGTAGATGCCGTCGTGACTGATCCGCACGGCGTGATGGATGGTGGTCCGGTAGCCGAGGCTGGCATTGGTGGGCAGGCCGTAGGTCGCCGAATCCATGATCACCGGATCCGAGCTGTCCAGCACCGTGTAGGTGCCCGGCCGGGTCCAGAACGACAATTGGCGGCCGCCGATCACCGCCGAACCGCCCATGCCCATCGAGGTCGGCATGGAGCGCACCAGGTTTCCGTTGTCGAACACGTCGATCATCTTGGTGTTGTCGTCGGCGATCGCCACATGCGCCGCGCCGATGGTCACCGACACCCGCTGATCGCGCAGGCCGTACGCGCCGTCGCCGAGCGGGACGCCGAACAGGTCCGCCGTCACCGTGATCCGGGTGCCGGGCGCGTGATACAGCTCGGGCCGCCAGTGCGCGTTGCGATCGTCGAGCCAGTACCAGGCTCCCGCCACCGCCGGCGCGGTCACGACTTTCAGCGCGGATTCGGCGGCGTGCCGGTCCACGGCCTCGGTGAAATGTGCGACGAGTACGAAACCGACACCGTACGTGTCATTTTCGGCGAGCTCCACTTGATTCGCCGACCGCAGCGAGACGTCGACGATCCGATCGGGCTGGGGCGTCGTGTACGTCGCGGTCGCGGTGATGTCGCCGGTCTCGCCCTTGGCCACGGCCTTCACCCGGTAGGCGTGGCCGTAGCCGAGCGGTTCGGCGCTGACCCAGCTCTTCTGATCGGGGGCCGGTGCGCCGGGCAGCGCGCGGCCGGTCTCGTCGAGCCATTCGACCGAGGTCAGGGTGCCGTCGGTGACGGTCACCGTGCCGGGTGTGCGGGCCGACACCGGCTGCGCCGCCGGTGCGGGCTCGAAGTGGATCTTGGCGGGCGTGGGCGGCGCCGCGGGATCCCTGCCGCAGCCCGCCAGGACGAGCCCGCTCGCTCCGGCGAATCCGAGCAGTAGTTGACGGCGTCGCAATGCCATCGCGTGCCTCCTTCGCCGGGTGCCGATGATCATGATCAGTGGATCAGCATCGGTCGGCGTGATGCGGCAGCCACGCCGACGGGCGGTGTCTCCACCGATCCGTCGTCCAACCGACACCGATTCTCGACCCGCGGCCGGAGACGCCGAGAGCCAGGCATGCAATGGCCGTTCTGCCCCTATTTTTACCGGATTTCCGAGTTGCCGAGGCTGGAGCAGGCTGCTAGGAAGTAGCCACATGTTCAGGGTCCATCCATGGCGGATGGGCGAATTCCGGGGGCGGGATGATGACCGAGTCGACCATCGGCAGCGCGGGGCATGAGCCTCGCGGCGGGGTCCACGACCCCGGCCCGCCCGTGCCGCCGAACTTCGGCGGCACGCTGCGGCGGTTGCGCGAGCGGCGGGGGGTCTCGCGGGAACGGCTGGCCTTCGGGGCGGGGGTGAGCGCCAGCTACATCACCCGGATGGAACGCGGGGAACGTGACCGCCCCACCGAACAGGTGCTCATCGCCATGGTCCGCTACCTGGATCGGGTCGCCCGCCTGACCATGGCCGAGTACCGGCATCTGCACGACCTGGCCGCGCTCGGGCAGCATGCCCCGCCGCGTGACGAGCCGCCGCTGACCGCGGCCATGCTGGACAATCTCGATGTCCACCTGCCGCATCCCGCGGCCTATCTCGACCGTCGCCTGAATGTGCTGGCCGCCAACGCCGTCCATCTGCGCACGTTCCCCGGACTCGGCGACGACGGCAATTTCCTGCACTGGATGCTCACCGACGATCTCGCGCGCCACGTCCTCGTCGACTGGTCCGGCTCGCTGCGCCATGCCATCTCGACCCTGCGCGGGCTGTTGGCCATGGACGAGGGTGAGACCGAGGAGGACGCGCGGGTGCTGGCCGAACTCGGGCGGTTCGAGCCGTTCCGGCGGATCTGGACCGACGATCATCGCATTCTCACCGGCGCGCCGACGGTCATGCGGCTGCGTGACCCGGTGACCGGCGTGCCGTACTCGCTGCTGTGGCAGATCCTGCGGGATCAGTCGGCGACCATGAGCCCGGGGCAGCCGATCTTCGTGGTCGGACTGCCCACGGCGAGTCAGCCTCAGGACCGGGCGGTCGGTCCGTAGGATCGCCTGCGGAGGGGGCCTGGGAGGAGGCGGAACGCGGTGCCTGCCAACAATCTCGACCGGCCGATCGTGGTGGGGGTCGACGCCTCCGAATCCGCGCTGCACGCGGTGCGCTGGGCCGCGGTCGACGCCGCCCTGCGCGGCGCGCCACTGCACCTGGTGTTCGCGGTGCCGGCGGTCGCCGACGCGCCCCTGGACGAGAGCCCGGTCCGGCTGCTGCACGACCGGCTGCGCGACACCGCCCAGGACGCGCTCGACCATGCCGCCGAGATCGCCCGGAAAGCGGTGGGAGACCGGCCGGTTCCCGCCATCCACACCTTCCTCGTCGACGCGCCCGCGGTCACCGTGCTCTCCGAGCAGGCCGGGACCGCGTACTTCGTGGTGGTCGGCGTGCGCGGCATGAGCGCCTACCATCGCAGCCTGCTCGGCTCGGTGAGCACCGGCGTGGCGCGGCACGCGCAGGGACCGGTGGTGGTGGTTCCCGGTGGGACCGAGCCGATTTCGGACCGGCCGGTGGTGGTCGGGGTCGACGGGTCGGCGCACAGCGTCCGCGCGCTCGAGATCGCCTTCGACGAGGCCTCGCGCCGCGATGCGCCGCTGCTGGCGGTGCAGGCGTGGGAGTTGTCCGGCGACAGCGATACCCGCAGCCACGCCGACGCCGTCGGGCTGCTGACCGGCATGCTGGACCGCAATGCCGCGGCCTTTCCCGGGGTCGAGGTCGAAACTCTTGTCATGGAGGGGCATCCGGCGCGCATCCTGCTCGATGCCGCCGCGGACGCGCAATTGCTGGTGGTCGGAAGCCACGGCACCCGCGGATATCCGGGGATGGCGCTCGGGTCGACCGGTCACGCGCTGCTGCACGGCAGTGAATGCCCCATCGCGCTGGTCCGTCTGCGCAATTGACCCGCTGCCCGGGCGATTTCGCGGCGACATCGCGGTACGGCCTACGAAACCGGCTCGGATGTAACTGTTTCGCCAGGAATCAGGCACTCCAGCAATTTCTGGGTACATCCAGCTGAAGCCGGGCTCGTCCCGGAGGCAAGACAATTCAGAGAGTTACGACCATGCGTAGAGCAACGGCGCTCTTCGCCGCATTACTGTTGGCCATCCTTTTTTCCATCACACACCTGACGGCTCCGCGGGCCCACGCCGATGACTGCACCGGCGATTGGTCCATCGGCATCGGCGGACTCGGCGACAACACCTCGTCCGTGTTCGCACCGTTCGTGAATCAACCGGTGGGTTACAACTCCGCCGACCCGATGTCGGGGTTGAACGAACTCAACCGGTTGTTCTGGCAGCACCGCAACGAATGTCCCGGCGACCATATCCGGTTGATCGGGCACAGTGAGGGCGCGGGTCTGGTGCACGCCTGGGTCACCGCACACCAGGACATCGACAATGCCAATGCCATTCTGCTGTCGGATCCCAAGCGGGCTCCGGGTCCGGGCTGGGGCGGTTTGTCCTCCACGCCCGGCAGTGGCATCATCGGCTACCCGCTCGCGGGCGTCGACGACTGGTTCGGCGGCTTCCCGGTGCTGACTGTGTGCAACCACGACGACCAGATCTGCGACACATCGGCCGGCTGGTGGGGCTATCTCTTCGGAGGCGCCCATGGTCGTTACGATTTCGATGTCTGGGACTACGGCGACTGGGATTCCGGCGTCTGGTACCGATGACATCGGGCATCGAATGATTCGAAGGGGATCAGTAGCCGAAAGGCTCTGGTCCCCTTTGGCTGAACCCGTGCCCCATCGAAGTGCACACGGCCGCACCGGAATAGGTGATCTGACAGGTCGCTCCGGCATAGGAGACCGAGAATTGCGGATCGTGCCCGCTCACCTGTGCGATGGGCGCCAGCGCCGGATTACCGCCCGGCAGTGTGTGACTGCCGTTGGAGTTCCACTCCGGATGCGCCGGCGCGGCGGTCGAATCGATGACAATGGCGGGCACATTCGGCAGCGGCACCTGCGCGCCGAGGTAGAGCACATTCATGACGGCGGCCGGGACCATCAGATCGCATCCCACCGCGCCGTCCGCGGCGATGGAACAATTCCACCCGCCCAGGCTGAAATATCGAGCATCCCCGACCTGCACCGGGCCGCCCGCCGTGTCGGCGGACGCACCCCCGGCTCCTGACAAACCGGCAACAATCCCGAGAATGCCCCCGCACACCCATGCGACGGAAACCTTCACAGTTCTGGACACGCCATCTCCCTGATGCGCGAAGAAGAGTTAATGGGTCGAATCGACCATAGAGAAAACGTATCACTCCAGGCTGCGGGCCTGCGGTTCTGTCAAGGTGGCTAACCATAATTGCGCCCTGCTTTTCGCATCCGTGCGAACCGCGAAAGGCTCCGGGGTCAGAGCCGGGTCACCGCCGCGAGCCAGGCCGCCACCGGGGTGGGGTCGAACAGGATGTCGAGGGTCGCGGGTTCGAGCGAGTCCAGCCGCCAGCCGTCGGTGAAGGCGGTCTCGATATCGGTGCGGCTCAGGCGATGTGGTCCCCAGGTGCCGGGCTGGCGGTCGCTGAAACCCAGCAGGAAGTAGCGGCCGCCGGGGCGCAGGATCGCGGCCAGGCCGGTCACCAGGGCGATGCGGTCGGCGCCGTCGAAGAGGTGGAACAGGCCGCAGTCCAGGACCGTGTCGAAGGTTTCGCCGAGGCTCGGCAGTTCGAGGGCGTTGTGGCGGCGGAAGGTGGCCTTCAAGCCGCGGTCGGCGGCCTTGGTACGGGCCAGGTCCAGGGCGTGGGCGGACTGGTCGATGCCGGTGGCGTCGAGGCCGTGGCTCGCGGCGAGCAGGGCGTGTTCGCCGGTGCCGCAACCCAGGTCGAGGACCCGGCCGCGCAGTTCACCGGCGTCGGCGAGGGCCACGAACGGGCGTTGCGGGCGGTCGATGTCCCAGGGCGGCTTGGTGGTGTAGAGGGTGTCGGCGGCGTCCGGGTCGTGGTATTCGGGGTGCGGATCGCGTGGGGGCTGTGTCACCGGAATCTCCTGCCGTGGGTGTGGTGGTGCGGGGACCTGTCGAATTTATCGAGACACAATGTCTATGGTCAAGCTTCGTTGTCTCCCAGGGTGGGGCCCTAGACCTGTACCGGGCGACCGGTTTCGGCGTTGCCCCTGCGGACCCAGCGGGTTTGCCGCACACTGGGCTCCTGGCAAACGCCGTGTGAGGGCGGCGTTTTCACTCGGGAGTGCCCATGACCGCAACCCAGTCTCGATCCGATGATGACGAACGGCGGCTCGCCGAACTCGGCTACAAACAGGAACTGGCCCGATCCTGGTCGGGATTCTCCAATTTCGCGATCAGCTTCACCATTGTCTCCATTCTCACCGGCGGCCTGGCCAGCTACGGGATCGGACTCGCCAACGGCGGGCCCATCACCATGGCGTGGGGCTGGCCGCTGGTATCGGTGATGGTGCTGTTCGTGGGCCTGGCCATGGCCGAATTGGCCTCGGCCTACCCGACTTCCGGCGGCCTGTACTGGTGGGCGTCGGAACTGGGCGGCCCGGTGTGGGGCTGGTTCACCGGCTGGTTCAACCTGATCGGGCAGATCGCGGTGACCGCCGCGATCGATTACGGCGCCGCCATTTTCACCACCGTCGTGCTCAATGTGATCGGCATCGACATCGGCACCGACCGCACCGCCATCTTCCTGGTGTTCTCCGGAATCCTGGTGCTGCACGCGGTGCTGAACGTGATCGGCCCGCACCTGTCGGCGGTGATCAACAATGTGTCGGCCTGGTGGCATGTGGGCGGTGTGGCCATCTTCGTGGTGGTGCTGGGATTCGGTGCGCGACATCATCAGAGCATCGGATTCGTGTTCACCAAGACCGTGGACAACAGTGCCGTGGGATTCGGCGGGGTGGCGTTCAGTTTCCTGCTCGGGCTGTTGCACGCGCAGTACACGTTCACCGGATACGACGCCTCCGCGCACATGTCGGAGGAGACGCACGACGCCTCGCGGATGGCGGCCAAGGGGATCATCAACACCATCGTGGTGTCGGCGGTCGCCGGATATCTGCTCATCATGGCGGTGACCTTCGCGATCCCGAATCTCGACGACGCCCTGGACCCGGCGAAGAACAGCGGCTATCCGGTCATCTACATCCTGCAGAATTCGCTGAATTCGTTCTGGTCCGGGCTGCTGCTGATCATCGCCGCGATCGCCCAATTGTTCTGTGGCTACGCCTCGGTGACCGCGGCCTCGCGGATGCTGTTCGCCTTCGCCCGCGATGGCGCGGTGCCGGGATCCAAGCTGTGGGCGACGCTGTCGGCGCGGCGGGTGCCGGTCAACGCGGTCGTCTTCGTGTCGGTGTTCGCGTTCATCCTGCTGATTCCGTCGATGCTGGTGCCCGCCGCCAACGCGCCCACCGCCTACGCCGCGGCGACCTCGGTGGCGACCATCGGCCTCTACATCGCCTACGGGATTCCGGTGCTGCTGCGGCTGCTGCGCGGCAATCGATTCCAGGCCGGACCCTGGCAGCTGGGGCGCTGGTATCGGCCGGTCGGGATCATCGCGTTGATCTGGATCGTGTTGATCAGCGTGCTGTTCATCCTGCCGACCGACGACCACGGGTATCCGTGGGTGGACGGATTCACCTGGAACTCGGTGAATTACGCGCCGCTGACCCTGGTCGGGGTGGTGGGCGCGATCGCGATCTGGTGGTTCGCCTCGGCCCGGCGCTGGTTCACCGGGCCCAAGCGGACCGTGGAGGAGCCGCCGGAGGCCGAGGAGGCCCCCGTCGGCGCGTGACTACAGCGGGGTGACGTAGGCCCCGGAGATGCCGCCGTCGACCAGGAACTGCGAGGCGGTGATGAAGGAGGAATCGTCGCTGGCGAGGAAGGCCACGGCGGCGGCGATCTCCTCCGGTTCGGCGAACCGGCCGGTGGGAATGTGCACCAGCCGGCGCGCGGCCCGCTCCGGATCCTTGGCGAACAGCTCCTGCAGCAGGGGAGTGTTGACCGGTCCGGGGCACAGCGCGTTCACGCGAATCCCCTGGCGCGCGAACTGCACTCCGAGCTCGCGGCTCATGGCCAGCACGCCGCCCTTGGACGCGGTGTAGGAGATCTGCGAGGTGGCCGCGCCCATCACCGCCACGAAGGACGCGGTGTTGATGACCGAGCCCTTGCCGCGTTCGAGCATGTGCTCGATGGCGTACTTGCTGCACAGGTACACCGAGGTCAGATTGACCTCCTGCACGCGGCGCCAGGCGTCGATGCCGGTGGTGAGGATCGAATCGTCGTCCGGCGGTGAGATGCCCGCGTTGTTGAAGGCGATGTCGAGGCCGCCGTAGGTGTCCACGGCGGTCTGGAACATGGCCCGCACCTGATCCTCGTCGGTGACGTCGACCTTCACGTAGAGGCCGCCGACCTCGGCCGCGGCGGCCTCACCGGCCGCGGCGTCGATATCGGCGACCACGACCTTGGCGCCCTCCTGGGCGAACCGGCGGACGGTGGCGAGCCCGATGCCGCTGCCGCCGCCGGTGACGACCGCGACCCGATCCTGTAAGCGCTGCAACGTATCTCCTTCGATTGATGGGTGCCGGCGTGCGACTATTCGGTGGCGAGGAAGACGTTCTTGGTTTCGGTGAACGCCTTCGCCGCGTCGGGTCCCAGCTCGCGGCCCAGGCCGGACTGCTTGAAACCGCCGAACGGCGTCCAATACCGCACGGAGGAATGGGAATTCACCGACAGATTCCCGGCCTCGACGCCGCGCGCCACCCGCAGGGCGCGACCGACGTCGGAGGTCCAGATCGAGCCGGACAGGCCGTACTCGGTGTCGTTGGCGATACGCAGCGCGTCGGCCTCGCCGTCGAATGGCAGGACCGCGACGACCGGGCCGAACACTTCCTCGGTGAGGACCCGGTCGGTGGGGGAGGTGGGCAGGACGACCGTGGGCGGGAACCAGAATCCGGGGCCGTCGGGGCGGGCGCCGGTGAAGGCGACCTTGGTCGAGGGTTCCAGGAATCCGGCGACGCGGTCGCGGTGGGCGGCGGAGATGAGCGGGCCCATCTCGGTGGACTCGTCGCCGGGATCGCCGACCCGCACACCCTGCACGGCCGGCTCCAGGAGTTCGAGGAATCGGTCGAAGACGCTGCGCTGCACCAGGATCCGGGAGCGGGCACAGCAGTCCTGCCCGGCATTGTCGAACACGCCGTACGGTGCGGTGGCGGCGGCGCGCTCCAGATCCGCGTCGGCGAACACGATATTGGCGCTCTTGCCCCCCAATTCGAGGGTCACCCGCTTCACCTGATCGGCGCAACCGGCCATGATCTGCTTGCCGACCTCGGTGGAGCCGGTGAACACCACCTTGCGCACCGCGGGATGGGTGACGAAGCGCGCCCCGACCACCGAGCCGCGGCCCGGGATCACCTGGAAGACATGCTCGGGCAGGCCCGCTTCCAGCGCCAGCTCGCCGAGCCGGATCGCCGTCAACGGGGTGAGCTCGGCGGGCTTGAGCACCACCGTGTTCCCGGCCGCGAGCGCGGGCCCGAATCCCCACGCCGCGATCGGCATCGGAAAGTTCCAGGGCACGATGACGCCGACGACGCCGAGCGGTTCGCAGAAGGTGATGTTCACCCCGCCCGCGACCGGAATCTGATTGCCCAGCAACCGTTCCGGCATGCCCGCGCTGTAGTGCAGCACGTCGCGGACATTGCCCGCCTCCCAGCGGGCATTGCCGATGGTGTGGCCGGCATTGCTCACCTCGAGCCGCGCGAGCTGCTCGATCTCGGCGTCGACCGCCTCGGCGAAGCGGCGCAGCAACCGCGCCCGATCGCCGGGGGAGACGGCCCGCCAGGCCGCGAACGCGCGCTGGGCGCGTTCGATGGCGGCGTCGGTGGCGGCCGCGTCGGCCGCTTCGATGGTGGCCACCACTGTCTCGGTGGCGGGGTTGACGACGTCGGTCGTGGTCACCGGTTGCGCTCCTTCGCGTACTGTGCGGCCTGATCGACGAGCGCCCGCATGAGGCGGGTCTCGGTCGCGTTCTCCTCCGGATGCCATTGCACGCCCAGCAGAAACGGTCCCTCGCGGGCCTCGGCCGCCTCGATGATGCCGTCCGGGGCGTGCGCGGCGGCGGTGAGCTCGGGGGCGAGCGTGTCGATGGCCTGATGGTGGTGGCAGTGCGCCTTCGACTCCGGGCCGGTGATCTCCGCGAGCCGGGTGCCGGGCACGGTGCTGACGGTCGTGACCGTGAAGACGCCGGGCGTGCGGGAATGATCGGTGTGGCCGACCACATCCGGGACGTGCTGGTGCAGGGTGCCGCCGAGCGCGGCGTTCACCAGCTGGAGGCCGCGGCAGATCGCCAGGATCGGCAGACCCGCCTCCCGCGCCAGCTCGAACAGCCCGAACTCCGATTCGTCGCGGTCGAGCCGCGGTCGGCCGGTCTCGGGATGGGGTGCCGCGCCGTAGCGGGCCGGATCCAGGTCCGCGCCGCCGGTGAGGACCAGGCCGTCGAGGCGTTCGATCAGCTCGGGCCGCGCGGCGCCGGTGGGCGGCAACAGGACCGGAATTCCGCCGGCGCGCTCGGTCAGGTCCACGTAGGTGCGTGCCAGCACGGCGGCGTCCACGTCCCAGTGGCCGAACCGGGTGCGTTCGGAGTAGGTGGGCAGGCCGATGATCGGCCGCCGTGCGGAGTCAGAGTCGTTCGAAGCCACGGATGCGCTCCCAATCGGTCACCGCCGCATCGTAAGCGTCCAGCTCCACCTGTGCGGCATTGCGGTAATGCCGCACCACGTCCGCGCCGAACGCCTGCTGGGCGACCTTGCTCTCACCGAACAAGTGCGCGGCCTCGCGCAGGGTTCTCGGTACACGCGGGCGGTTGGAGAGGTAGGCGTTGCCGTGGAACTCCGGCTCCAAGGGGAGCTGCTGGTCGATACCGTGCAAGCCCGCGGCGATGACCGCCGCGACGGCCAGGTACGGGTTCACATCGCCGCCGGGGATGCGGTTCTCCAACCGCAGCGACGGTCCGTGGCCGACGGTGCGCAGGGCGCAGGTGCGATTGTCGCGGCCCCAGGCCAGTGCGGTGGGGGCGAAGCTTCCGGCCTGGAAGCGCTTGTAGGAGTTGATGTTCGGGGCCAGAAAGTAGGTGAGTTCCCGCAGCGAGTCCAGTTGCCCGGCGATGAAGTGCCGCATCAGTGTCGAGGGCCCGTCGCCGTCGGGGAACACCGGCTCCCCGCCCGCATTGCGCAGGCTGATGTGAATGTGACAGGAATTGCCTTCCCGCTCATTGTATTTCGCCATGAAGGTGATGCTGCGGCCGTCCTGGGCGGCGATCTCCTTCGCGCCGGTCTTGTAGATGCTGTGGTTGTCGCAGGTGACCAGCGCCTCGTCGTAGCGGAAGGCGATCTCGTGCTGGCCCGGATTGCATTCGCCCTTGGCGGATTCGACATACATTCCGGCGCCGGACATTTCGGTGCGGATGCGGCGCAACAGGGGTTCGATCCGGGCGGTGCCGAGCATCGAATAGTCGACGTTGTACTGATTGGCGGGCGTCAGGTCCCGGTAGCCGCCGCGGAAGGCGGACTCGTAGCTGTCGTCGAAGACGAGGAACTCGAGTTCGGTGCCGACATAGGCGTACAGGCCGCGCTCGGCCAGGCGATCCAGCTGGGCGCGCAGCACCTGCCTGGGGGAGGCGGTGACCGGTTGGCCGTGGTTGTCGACCTGCTCGACGTCGCACAGCACCAGGGCGGTGCCGGGCAGCCAGGGCAGCAGGCGGAGGGTGCTCAGGTCCGGGCGCAGGACGAAGTCGCCGTAGCCGGTGTCCCAGGACGACATTTCGTAGCCGTCGACGGTGGTCATTTCCACGTCCACGGCCAACAGGTAGTCGCAGGCCTCGGTGGCGTGGTTGAGTACTTCCTCCACGAAATACCGTGCCGAGCAACGCTTTCCCTGCAATCTGCCCTGCATGTCCGTCATGGCCACCAGCACCGTGTCGATGGTGCCCGCCTCGACCTTGGCCACCAGGTCCGTCACGCTCAACATCCCGGCCCGCATCTTCGACCCCTCTCGACGCCAACGTGCTCACGCTAGGCGAACTGGACCTTGGGTGTGGTCGATACACGCAGAGATCATCGGCGTGTCACGAAGCCAAGAAGAGCAAGGGCAAAAGAAGACTCGAGACAAAGACGCCTGGAGAAGAGAGAGGGTGGCCGAGCTTGCGAGGCCCGCTCACCTACCAGCCCCACTCACGGCTCGGCCGCGCGTCCTCCCGGGGAAGACGACGGGATAGGCGTTTTCTGTAGAGGGTGATGCGTGCAGTCTGTGGGCTGGGATCGGCGGGTGACGGCTCGTGGATTGGCGTCAGCCCCAGTCCGGTAGGGCAGGCGAGGCGGCCACACTCTCTGTAGGTTTGCGAACGCGCTTGTGGCACGAGCATTCGTGACGCAGGCAGCCCGAAGTACCCCACCTTCGGTGAGGCTGGGACTCGTTTTAGGGGCGTGACCACCATTTGACCGGGCCCAGGTGCAGGGGGCGTCCGGCGTGGTCGAAGATCGCCAAGAACGGCTTGGACTTCTGCGCCAGCTGCAACGCCTGCTCCAGCGGCACGGTCCCACCCGAAGCGGTGGTGGCGACACCGGCGGCGGCCTCGACCTCCGCCAGGCTCATGGTGATGATCGTGGACACGGGCAGCCCGCGGTGCGTGCCCACGTTTTCCTGGCCCATCTCCGGACGCAGGAACGCGACGAGCGCATCGTGGTTGCGCTGTGCGGCGGTGCGGGTGTCGCGACGCGTGGCCCGTTCCAGACCGGCGAGGGCCTCGTCATCGAGTCCTTCAGTGGTCCAGGGGCTTTCGGCGTCGTCGGGGTTGCACATGCCCGGCTGGGCCAGGCTCGCGAAGATCGGATCCAGCACGGCGCGCGCGACGGGGGTCAGTTCGGCGGTCAGCGTGGACATCCCATCCACGCCCTGCTTGCCGAGCGTGATGCCGCGATGGCGCTGCCGGTCGGTGTCATCGGTGAGACGCCCATCGGGATCGAGGTAACCGAGCAGCCGGTCACCGATCTTGGGCAGGTCGTCGGGCGTGGAGGTGGCGGCGAAGTGGGCCAGCTGGAATTCGGCCCGGTCGCGGGTGTCGGCGTCGACCTTGGCGGGATTCCGGTTTCCAATCCCGCAACATATCCACGAGATCCTCATCGGAAAGCGCATCCAGAGAATCGTGGACGAGCACGCTCACGGCGTCGGAAACGAGCCCGGTGGCATCCGCCACCGTGACTTCGTCGCCGAGAACCTGCCCGCCCCAATTCATGCTGCTATTCTATCAATTTCGGCTCCATCGCAGAGTCTAATTGCGCTGTCCGGCAAGATAATTCGCACGAATTGTCCGTCGCGAATTGTCTTCTACCGGGCACTGAGTTCCTCCGTGGAAAGCCTGGTTCGGCTATGTTCGAATCGTGTCCGGAACCCCCGAATCCCGCTCGGCCGCACTCACCCCGGCGGTGTATCTGATTACCGGTATTCAGGCATCAGGGAAATCGACTGTCGCCCAAGCGCTTGCTGAGCGCCTTCCACGATCGGCTCATGTTCGAGGCGATGTCTTTCGCCGCTTCGTGGTGAGCGGTCGCGTGGACATGTCACCCGATCCCACCTCCGAAGCCGTCGAGCAGCTGCGCCTCCGCCACCGGCTCGCGGCCCGAACCGCCGACGCCTACGCCGACGCCGGGTTCACCGCGGTACTCCAGGACGTCGTGCTCGGTGCGATGCTGCCGTATCTGATCGGCGAGATCCGTACGGATCCGCTGTACGTGGTGGTCCTGGCGCCGAGTCGGGAGGCGGTGGCGCGGCGGGAGTCGGGTCGCGCGAAGAAGGCTTACGGCACCTTCACGGTGGCCGACCTCGATACCGGGCTTCGCGATGACACCCCGCCCTTGGGCCTCTGGCTCGACACCTCGGACCTGACGGTCTCCGAGACCGTCGACGAGATCCTCACCCGCGCCCGCCCTTTCGGCCGGTAGCCCCGCGCGGTCGTCGGGACTACCGAACCGGCCGTCACACCGGCTGCGGGACCGGGGCCGGGCGGCGGTTGCGGCGCCATGCGTAGACGAGGAAGGCGATCAGGCCGATCAGCGGCAGGGTGCTGATCGCCCAGCTTATACCCAGTGGCGGACCGGGCTGTTCGAGGACCTGGAGGTTGGCGAGGTCGCCTTCACCGCGGCCCTGCGGGCCGTCGATGACGAAATGGAATTTCCAAGTGCCTTCCTGGTCGAGCGAGCGGACGTCCAAACCCCACACGTCGCGTTTGCGGGGATGCCGGGACAGGGGTTCGGCGCGGCGGACTTTGCCGTTGGGCTGATATTCGGTGAGGGTGCCGGTCTTGTCGTCGACTCCGCCGTCGGGGATGAACGTGAAATCCAGGGATTGCATGGCGCGCAGCGGCCATTCGCTGAATCCGACGGTCAGCGAATACGGTCCGGCCTGCACGTGCTCGGTGTGGACGATATTCACCGGTTGATACGCCGACGCCGTGCCCGCGGTGGCCGCGGTCAGTCCGAAGATCGCGAGCAGGGTCGCGGCGAGGGTGACGAGGCGGTTGATCATGCGCTGACCTTCTCGGAGGGGGCGGCCAGACGCAGCATCTCGCCGAACGGGCGGCCCAGGTACCCGGCGAGCGCGCCCAGCAGGGCGGCCGCGACGGTGGTGGCCACCATGACCGTGGTGCGGGGCAGATGGGCGTCGTAGATGATGATCTGCTGCACCGGGTTGAACCCGCCGATGATCGCCCCGCCGAGGCCACCGGCCAGGACGGGCAGCAGCCGGGACCGGCTGTCGGCGCGGCGCAGCAGCAGGTCGATCACGATGCCGACGGGGATCAGGCAGAACGGGATGAGGGCCGGTGTCGCCGGAATGCCCCGAATGTGTTCGCGCATGGGCAATCCCACGAAGTCCGTGTACGCCCGGGCCGCCCACGGCGCGAACCACCAGAACACGCCCTGGATGCCGGAGGCGAAGGCCGCGGTGATGGTCGCGCCCCAGCGTTCGAAGCCCGCGCCGGCCAGCATCAGCAGAATCACCATGAACGCGGTGACGGCCACCGTCCACCGCACCGACCCGACACTGAGCCGCTGCACCGCCAGCGCGGTCACCGTGCTCGACGTCGCCAGGTGCGCCAGCGCGAACAGCGCGCCCACCCGGCCCCACCGGTGCGCCCGCGCCGCCGCGAACACGATCACGGTGCCGACCGAGATCACCGTGCTCGACAGGAACAACCCGATGTGCGGCGGCGAATCGATGATGGCGTCGAACCCGTAGAGGCTGTGCCACCACAGATCCCACAGCCCGTACAGCAGGAACGAGGCCGCGCCCAGAGCGGCCACCATGTAGCCGAGCGGCGCGGTGAACGTCCGGCCGAACACCCCGATACCCGGCCCGCCCAGCTCGCCGTCCACCCGGCGGCCGGCGCGACCGGCGGCGGTGGTGATGAGAATGACTGTCAGACCGGTGAATCCGGCCACCGCGGCACTGGCGTAGATGAACAGGTGCGGCAGGGTGAAGAAGGTGTCGGGTCCGACATCGGTGTGCCACTGGATGTCCCAGGTGGACCCGACCGCGAAGGTCATGCTGGCGGCGAAGAGGATCGCCGCGGGTAGCCAGGGGCGGATGGTGATCGGTGCGGTCGCCTCGGCGGTGAGCCCGCGACCATTGGCGGTGAGGTCCATGTGCTGCTCCTGATCCTCTTTCCTTCGATTCAATTGGCCTGAACGGAGAACACGGCGCTCCCGGAACCCGGTGCGCCGGACAGTTTCACCGCGATCTCCCACTGCCCGGGCATCGGCAGCGCCACCGTCGCCCGGTAGTGGCCCGGCGTCACCGCGGCCGCGGCGCTCGGCGGGAGGGCGTGACCCATCTGCGGCATGGCGGGCTCCACCGACACCTTGTCCGGTGTCGCGGACGTGCCCTGGGCGTCGGTGATCTCGAGATCGACGGTGTTGTCGCCGGCGTGCGCGGAGCCTCCCGACACCCGCAGCTCCACCCGGTAGGGCCCGGCGTCGCTGCGGGACACCGATGGTGCGTCGGCGGCGGGCCACAACAGCCACGCCGCCACCGCCGCCACCACGGCGGCGACGGCCACGATCACCGCGGTGCGTTTGGTCATCGCGGAACCCCCGCTCGAACGTCGACGGTGGCCGGGACGGTCATCACCGTGTAGCCGCGCTCGGCCTGCGCCCATACGAGGTAGCGGCCGGGCAGCGGAAAAGTGAAGGTGAAAGCCACATTCGGGCCGAACGCGGCCACGGTCTCGTCCGGCGGTTGCGTGCCGAGCGCGGGCAGCGGGGCCATGGCGTGCGCGTGCGCCCAGATCGGGACGGTGGCCGCGGCCGTCCCGGCGGGCACCCCCTCCGGCAGCGGGCCGACCGCGATGAGGTGGCCGACCATGCCCAGCCAGGGCTGCAGATCCGCCGGACCGCCGAATGCGGCGGTGAGCGTGGTGGGTTCGCCCGAGACCGCCTCGGTCGTGGTCAGCGTCGCACCGCTCGGCGCGGCACCCTGACCGTCGCCGGGACCGGCATCGCCTCGGCCGCTGATCCGCACCGAGGACCGCAGCAATTGCACGCCGCCCCCGCGCCGCGCGATCTCGGCGGCCACGGCGTAGTCACCGGATTCGAGGGAACCCAGGCTGACCCGGTACTCGCCCGGCGCGACCCGGACCGGATGCCGATGCCACAGCCGTCCCGTGGGACCGACCACCATCAGATGCAGGAGCGCGTCATCGCTGACCAGCAGATCGTCCACCGGCCGCCCCGTCGCCGAATCGGTCAGCGACAGCGCGATCTCGGCCGGCTTGCCCGCCGCGGCGGGCTGCGCGCGCACGGTCAGATTGGCCGGGGGCCGTGAGTAGTTCGCGGTCAGCGGCAGATCCCGTTCCGGATACGGATTCCCGATATTGCCCGAGGTCGGATCGAGCAGACTGCCCGCGGGCCGCGGCTGCGGTGCGTGCGACGACAACACGGCTCCGGTCGTGCCCACGGTCAGCGCGGCGATCAGCGCGCCCACCGGAATCAAGGTCGGCCAGCCCCGTTTGGCGAGCAGCGCGGTTCCCAATGCCACCAGCAGCAGCGCTCCGGCCGCGAAGAATCCGCCGTACGCCGCCCGCTCCCACGGTGTCACCACCCGCGCGGCCACCAGGAACGGAATCCGCGCGGTGCGTTCGCCATCGGAGACGCTCAACTCCCACGGCCCGGCGTGATCCACCCGCAGGGTCGCCGCGTAGACGCCGGGGCGATCCCCGAGCTCGACCGTCCCCGTGGACGTCTCACCCCCGCGATCGACCGGCGTCGCGGTGACCGCCAGCTTCCCGGCCGCGGTTCCCGCATGCGTGACGACCTCGACCCGCAACGGCCCGGCCTCGGCCCGCCGCACCACCACGGTCAGCTCCCGGGCGCCGAGGGACTGCGCCACCGTCAGGTCGCCACCGCTCGCGGCCCCATCGGCCCGGGCCTGCGGCGCGAACCAGGAACCCAGCAGGGACACGCAGAGCACACCGATGATCAGGCCCACCCCGCGCAGACGAACGTTCAACGGCGGCTGCACCGTTCCGAACCTACCGAAAATCGCCGCCCGGGAAATCCCACCCGCGGGGGATATCGCCTCGGGGCGGTCTCAGGGTAAATACGACCACCCGGAGGTGGAAGGCCGCCTACGACAGCTGGTTTCGCAGCCAGCCGGGCCCGGCCGTTGTCGCGCCGAGGGATTCGACGCGCGCCCGCAATCCACGATCAGCCGTCACCACCGTGACCGCGGGCATGCGATCCGCGCCGGCGACCTCGGCGGCCACCACCTCGACGATCGCGTCATCGCCGGATCCGTCGGCAAGGACCACCCGCAGTCGCGCCGACGGGTCCTGACCGTTCCCACCCTCGCTGACGTCCCCGCCTCCATCGGTCGCGGCGGCCTTGGCGGCGCCCTCCAGCACCACGATGATCCGCGTCGATCCGGGCAGTCGCGCCGCGAGCTCGTCCAACTCGCCGAGCAGTCGCCGCGCCGCGCCGGCCCGGTCGCGCCACCACCCGTCCGGCCGCGACCCGACCACATTGGCGGCGTCCACCACGATCACCCGCGAGGCATCCTGCATCCGCCCAGTCTCCACCCGGCCCGCCACCGGATCGCGGAATGGGTGGGCGCACGTTGTCCGCTGCGGTCCGGCCCGCCCGTATTGATACGGTTGCTGCTTGGACAATCATCCGCGAAACGACAGGCAGTGATCAGTTTTGGCGTCCGAATCGATGGCAGGCGAGAGTGCGTCGCGGCGGGCCGTGCCGCCCACCCGGCGTGGGCAGCGAACCAAGGGTGCGCTGATCGCGGCCGCGCGGGAGGTGTTCGAACGCGACGGCTACCTGGACGCCAAGATCGCCGACATCTCCAAGACGGCGGGCATGGCCGCCGGATCCTTCTACACCTACTTCGACAGCAAGGAGGAGATCTTCGCCGCGCTGGTCGAGCAGGTCTCCGAGGAGATGCTGCACCCGCACGTGCGCGAGCGCAGCGGGATCACCGATCCGCGCGCCCTGATCGAGGCCGCCAACCGCGACTACCTGTTGTCCTACAAGCGCAATGCCCGGCTCATGGCCCTGTTCGAACAGGTCGCCCAGATCGACGAGAACTTCCGGCGCATGCGGATGGAACGCGGGAAGGCGTTCGCGCAGCGCAACGCGCGCATGATCCGCGAACTGCAGGAGTCCGGGCAGGCCAGCGCCGACCTGGATCCGATGATCACCGCGCACGCGCTGTCGGCCATGGTGAGCCGGATGGCGTCGATGGTTTTCGTGCAGAAGCAACGGATCCCGTTCGAGAAACTGGTCACCACCCTGACCCAGCTGTGGGTGAACGCGCTGCAACTGAAGACGGACTGATCAGCCGGCGGTAGGAGTTCAGCCCGCCGGTGAACCCGGTGCGGGTGAAAGCCTCGACGTAATCGAGACCGGGACGGTTGACGGCGGGGAAGTCATGAACTTGAATCCGACGCAGGGTTCATATTTTCATGAGCCGGCGCGTTCGATCCCGCCTCCGACGGCGTGGATCGGCGGCCGGAATCGGCCGGAGGGAGCATCCGTGCAGGTCGCGGGCAAGAACGCCATCGTCACCGGAGGAGGCGGCGGCATCGGCGGGGCGATCGCCGCCCGGCTGGTGCGGGCCGGGGCGCGGGTGGTGGTCGCGGATCTGAACGCCGACGCGGCCGCGGCCGTGGTCGCCGCGCTGGAACCGGAATTCCCGGGCGCGGCCGTGGCGGTCGGGGCCGACGTGGCCGACGCCGATCGCATCGCCGAGCTCATCGCCCGGTGCGAGACCGAATTCGGGCCGGTGGACCTGTATTTCGCCAATGCGGGCGTCATGGGCGGGGTCGGGCTCGGCGACGACAAGGACTGGGGTGTCACCCTCGACGTGAACCTCAACGCGCACATCCGGGCGGCGCGGCTGCTGGTGCCCGGCTGGGTCGAACGCGGCGCGGGGTACTTCGTCAGCACCGCCTCGGCGGCGGGCCTGCTCACCCAGATCGGTTCGGCCGCATACTCGGTCACCAAACACGCCGCCGTCGGCTTCGCCGAATGGCTCTCGGTCACCTACGGCGACGCCGGGATCCGGGTCAGCTGCCTGTGCCCGATGGGCGTGGAGACCCCGCTGCTGCGCGCGGGCGAACACTCCGGCGACGCCCTCGGCATGGCCGCTACCCGCGCGGTCACCTCGGCGGGCACGGTCCTGACCCCCGACGAGGTCGGCGAACTGGTGCTGGCCGCCGTCGACGACGAACGCTTCCTGATCCTGCCGCACCCGGAAGTCCTCGACATGTACCGCCGCAAGGGCGCCGACTACGACCGCTGGCTGGCGGGCATGCGGCACTACCAGGCGCGACTGCTCGAGAGTGCGGGCGGGCACTGACCACCGGCGACGGGATTCGGGCCTATTTCGCGTCCGCGTAGCACTCGACTATGGCGGTGGTGAAGGGGAAGCGCACCGGGGTCGGGCCGAACGCGAGTTGACCGGCGGTGTCCGCGGCCGCGGCGATCGCGGCGGCGACGGTGGCGGCCTCGGCCTCGGGGCAGTGCACGATCACCTCGTCGTGCTGGAAGAACACCAGCTCGGCCCGGAGCCCGGCGGTGTGCAGGGCCTGGCGCAGGCCCGCGAGCACCAGCAGCGTCCAGTCGGCGGCGCTGCCCTGCACCACGAAATTGCGGGTGAAGCGGCCTCGGGCGCGGGCGCGCGGGGTGCTGCCGAAACCGGGGGACCCGCCTGCGTCGTCGTCGGATTGGTCGAAAGCGGTTGCGGGAGGACAGGTCCGGCCGAACCAGGTGCGGACCAGGCGGCCCTGTTCACCGGCGGTGGCCGCGTCGTCGACGAAGGCGACCGCGGCCGGATAGCGTCGCCGCAACTCCGCCATGTGGGTGAGCGCGTCGCCGGAGGTCTGGCCGTAGATCGCGCCCAGCATGGCGATCTTGGCCTGGGCGCGGTCGCCGCCGAAGGCGCGGGCCGCGAGATCGGCGTAGAGGTCCTCGCCCCGGCCGGCCACCTCCATCAGGCCCCGGTCGCGGGAGATGGCGGCCAGCACTCGCGGTTCCATCTGGTCGGCGTCGGCGACCACCAGCCGCCACCCCGGATCCGCGCGGATGGCGCGGCGCACGATCTTCGGAATCTGCAGCGCGCCACCGCCATTGGTGGTCCAGCGGCCGGTCACCGTGCCGCCCGGCAGGTACTCGGGCCGGAATCGGCCGTCGCGCACCCACTGGTCGATCCAGGACCAGCCGTGGGCGGTGTGCAGGCGGTAGAGCTTCTTGTACTCCAGCAGCGGTTCCACCGCCGGATGGTCGATGTCCTGGAGCTCCCATTTCCGCGTGGAGGACAACAGGATTCCCGCGCGGGCGAACGCGCGGATGATGTCCTGGGGCAGATCGGGCCGGACCCGCACCCCGGTCCCGAAGGCCCGCGACACCTCGTCGGCCAGTTCGGCCAGCCGTCGCGGCTCCGACCCGCTCGGCACCCGTTCGCCCAGCAGGGAATCGAGCAGTTCGCGGTGGACGTCGGCGCGCCACGGAATCCCGGCGCGCGACATCTCCGTCGCCACCAGCAGCCCCGCGGACTCGGCGGCGAGCAGCATCCGCATGCGGGCCGGGTGCTCGGCCGCGGCGGTGCGCGCGACCTGTCCCGCGTACACCTCGAGCAGCGCGGTGAACTCGTCGGTCCTGGACGGCAACGGCACCGGACCGGATTCGAACAGGGTCGGTTCGGTGTCGGCGGCCCGCGCGGGCGCGTCCTGCGGAACCGGCAGGCCGTGCAGCCGCGCCCACGCGGCGGCCAGCGACCGGGCCTGCCCGGACTGGCCCTGTTCGTGCCCGATCAGCAGCGCTTCGGCCGCCTCCACGTCATAGCAGCGGTCCACCCGCACCCCGGCGTCGAGCAGCCGCTTGTAGATCGCCGCCGTCGACCGCCACACCCACCGCTCGACCTCCGGCCGCGCCCGCACCGCCGCCGCGAGCGAGGACTCCTCGACCACCGGGCCCGCCGGTCGGCCGCGCTCGTCCAGCGGGCACACCCGTGCCCCGCCGTCACCCGTCTCCGCCACCGCCCACCGCATACCGGTGAGTCTGGCAGTGGCCACAGACAATTCCGTGATACCCGACCGTGGCCGGGTGTCCGCGGGCCTGTTGCCGCTACCAGTACTGATGCTGAACGCCGTCGGTGTCGGTGATGAAGACGATCGCGTCGGCGCCGTCGAGATCGGCGACCGTGAGCGGGAAATGGCCGCGCACAATCGGTTCGCCGGACACGATCGCGGGGGACAGGGCGGTTCGCAGGGCTCGCGCCGGGAACAGGGCGCGGCCGGGCGTCGCCTCGGCGAGCACACCCTGGAGGGTGCCGGGGACCGGGTCGAGGCCCGCGTCGGTCGCGACGAACAGATAGCGCTCGCCGAGGGTGAAGGCGGCGAGCGCGCCCGCGTTGCTCCATTCGGGCTGATCCGGCACCCGGGGACGCAGGTGCGAATTGTGCGCGAAGACGAGCGTCGGGCCGCGCCGCTGCTCGCGCTCGACGATCGCCGAGATGTTGTCCGCCATCATCGCCGACCGCACACCGGACAGGCTGCCGATGCGGTCGGGGCCGGGGGTCGCCATGGCGGCGTGGTAGCGCAGCAGGCCCACCGCGGTTCGCGCGTGGATGACGGCATCGGCGTAACCGGCCGCATCGGTCGCGCGCAGCGAGGGCGC
>NZ_JBSGCY010000102.1:0-24703 GCF_053602115.1 Nocardia sp. NPDC004582
GGTGCGCGGGCTGGTGGCGAGCCGGCGCGCCACCCGCTCCAAGGACGCGTCTCCTTCGTCGAGGGCGGCGGCCGCGGCCACGGCGACTCGTTCGGGCCACGCGGAGATCAGGGGCGGCGGCGGGGGGAGCGCGTCGGCCAAGGGTTGCAGCACGGCGGCGAGCACCGGGTCGGCGGTGCGGAGCGGCATGGCCAGGTCGGAGGGGCGGAAGGTCATCGCGTCGGTGTCGGCGCCGAATTCGATGGTGGCGTCACCGAATACGTCCCGGTAGGCGTCGAGCCGCCGAGGCGCGTTGCGGCGCACGGTGACTCGCAGGGGATCCAGCGGGGCGTCGACGACGCGGCGGGCCCGGGTCAGCACGGCGGCCAAGCCCCAGAGCTGGGTGTGGTCGCGCGTCGCGTCGGCCCCGTCGACCATATCCAGCCGCAGCGTCGGTCCCGCGTCCCAGTCGACCAGGTCGAAGCGGTGATTCGTGGTGACCGCGCTGACGTACGGGCCGCAGGTCGCCAAGCCGGCGCCCAGTGTCGGTGCGCTGGTGAACAAATAGTCGTACAGACCCGTCGCCTTGAGTTCGTATCGGCTCGCGACCCGCAACGCCACATCCGGGTCGTCGAGCAGCTTCGCCCCGGTCTCCCACAGCCGCCAGAAGGTCTCGCTGGCGACGTGCACGCCCCCGCCGGTCAGGGTCCACTCCGGCACGCCGCATTCCTGGATCAGCCGCGCGCGGTCCAGCCCCATGGAGGTCAGCTGGGAGAGCACGAATCGGTGCAACAGAGTCAGATCAGTGCGCAATGCCCCTCCTACGCATCGTCATCCCCCCGGTCGATGGATGGATCGTAGACGTCGCGACGATCCGAAACCCGCACCGGGTGAGGCCCCGATCCGGATAGCGGCGGTCGGCGACCCACACCCCGCTATCGATGGAGACGACGGCTTCGTTAGACGGACGATCGCGCGTGAGATCGGCCGGTGGCCGCGCCGACGCGTGGTGGACGGTTGCTAGATTCGAGGGCGTGACCTCGTCGACCGCGCAGCCGTACCATCACGGCGACCTGCCCGCGGCGTTGTTGCGCGCGGCGGTGGAGTTGCTCGAGGAGAACGGCGCCGCCGAGCTGTCCCTGCGGGCCGTGGCGCGCCGTGCCGGGGTGTCGACCGCCGCGCCCTACCGCCATTTCGCGGACCGCGATGCTCTGCTGTCCGCTGTCGCCGCCGTCGGATACCGCGATCTGGCAAGCCGTTTGGCCGCCGCGCATTCCGCGCCGGTCACTCCCGAGGATCTGGCGCTGATCGCGATCGCCTATGTGCGGTTCGCCTTGGATCGACCCGGGTTGTTCCGGGTGATGTTCGCCGAACCGTGTGATCCGGCCGGTCCGGAGCGGGTGGCGGCCACCGAGGCGATCCACGAGTACGTCAAGAACACTGTGCGGCAGGCGTTTCCGGCGTCCGATCCGGACGCGATGGCCACCGCGGTCTGGGCGCTGGTCCACGGTCTGGCGTTCCTGCACCTGGACGGCAAATTCGAGGCGGTCTCCGCCGAAGAGGTCGCCGAACGCGTTCGCGCGGCGGTCTTCGCGGTGCTCGGCGCGACCAATCAGGTCTCGACCGCGCCGCACACCGGCTGAGACGCGATCGGCTACCGGGCGAAGAACTCACGCAGCGCGGCGGCCACCGCTGCGGCGTCGTGCGGGTGGTGGTATTGCCCCGCCACCGTGATAGTGCGCGCATCGGGCAGCGTCGCCTGGAGTAGTTCGACGCTCTTGGTTCCGTAGGGGTCGGTGAGCTCGCCCGCGAGCAGCAGGGTAGGGACGGGAATGGCCGACAACGGGGTGAGATCGGGGTTCATGGCGGTCAGGCATTCGAGGTCGGCGACCAGTCCGGGGGCGCGGAAGGCCAGGGTCTCGGCGAGCTGGTGCAGGACCGTGCGGGGTGGCGTGGGTTCGGTGATGGCGGTGAAGAATTCGATGATCGCGTCCTCGGGGTGACCGTCGGCCATATGGTGGCGGATCGTGTCGAGTGTTCCCTGCAGCGGAGGACCGGCGAGGGCGACCGGGGGCTCGTAGAGCGCGAGGCGGCGGACCATCGACGGGTCGCGGTGGAGGGCGTGCAGGGCGACCAGGCCGCCCGCGGAATGGCCGAAGACGACAGCGGGGTCACGCAGGGTGGCGAGCACGGCGGCCAGGTCCTCGGCCTGCGCGGTGAATTCGGCGGGGCGGGGGCCGTTTCCGCTCGGTCCGTATTCTCGCCGTTCGACCACGAGGACCCGGTAGTCCGGGGCCAGTAATTCTGCCAGCTGGAAATAGAGGTCGAGGGTGACCAGCGCGCCGGGGACGATAACCAGGGGCGGGCCGTCGCCTCGGGAGTGGAACACGATGCGAGTGCCGTCCGCCGATTCGACGGCGTCACTTCTGTACTGCGACATATTTCCATCCTGGCAGATAGCGAGATCACATCGCCTGGTGGACAGTCGAATTCACCGCTCAGGGCACCGGATCGGGCGCGTGGCAAATGGTGGGCACGGACCGTGGGAGGTGGGCCGGAGGTGCGCGGCCCGCCGGTGGCGGGCATGGAATACGGGGTGTGACGGCAGATTTGCCGGTTGTGTATTGATATTGGAGTTTCGTCCTTATATTCGCATGTGCTCCGCTTAAGATCTCTAGGGCATCAGGCAATTGCTCGATGTAGAGCAGTTTTTCGCTCAGGAGGTGCGGAATGCTGGAAGCCGATTGGTGGATCCGGTCGAGACCACTGTTGATTGCGGGGGCTTTGCCATTTGCCGTTCTGCTCGGCACCGGGGTCGCTTCGGCGGCGCCGGAGGAGAATTCGCCGCCGCCTGCCGCGCTTCCGGCACCACCGGATTGGCTATCGAATGGGCAACTACCCGCCATCGACGTGGCGGAACCGCTGCCGGGGGTGGATCCGGAGTTCGTGGGGTCGCTGTGCGCGTCCATTCCGGTCGATGCGCAGCGGTGCGGTGTCACCGTGGTCGACGCGGGCGTCGGCGCCGCCATCGGGGCGGGGATCGGGGTGGGCGTGTCCGCGCCGCTGGCGATCGCCACCGGACTGGTCGGGGCCGGTGTCGGACTCGTCGCCGGCATCCCGTTCCTGCCGACCGGTTTGGTGGTCGGACCGCTGGCCGGGGCGGCCGTGGGTGTGGCCGTCGTCGCCGGGCCGGCGGCCGTGCTGGGCGGTGCGCTGGGGGCATCGGTCGGGGCGATCGTGGGCCTCACGACGCCGCTGCCGGTGGACGCGCCGGTCGATGGGACCGGCGTGTCCACCGCTCTGGAGTAGAGGACACCCTCAGCGCTCCAATCGGGCGTTGAGGATCTGGGCGATCTGGGCGACCGCGCCCGGATCGGTCATCGCGAGGTGGGCCGCATCGATGTCGAAGGCCGAGATCCGGCCGCTGACAACGTCGGCCCACCCTTCGTGTCCGGCGGCGTCGGCGCGCCGGTCGCGGGTCGCGGTGAAGTAGAGCAGGTCGCCGTCGAGGACCGGGGGCCGCCAGGCGGCGGCGGCCCGGATCGCCAGGTTGTAGGCGTCGGTGAGGCGCTCGATCCGGGCGGCGTCGATGCTCATCCCGCTGCCGAGGTGCTGTTCGATCAGGTCGGCGGCCTCCTGGGCGGTGGCGTCGGGGCTGACGTAGTCGACGCCCATGACCGGACCCAGATTGCTGATCAATTCGCCCGCGGTGACGGTGCGCAGCGTGGATTCGTCGACGCCGCTCGCCTCGGCGTCCAGCAGCGCCAGCAGCGCGACTTCCTCACCGGCGGCCCGCATTTCGACGGCGATCGCGTGGGCGATCATCCCGCCGAGCGACCAGCCGAGCAGGTGGTACGGGCCGTGCGGCTGCACCGCGCGGATCTCGGCGAAGTAGCGCTGCGCCATCTCCTGGATCGTGGTCGGTCCCGGATCCTCGCCGCTGATCTGCGGGGCCTGGATGCCGTAGATCGGCCGATCGCCGGTGAGGTACCGGTCGAAGGAGTGGTAGCACCACGACAGGCCCAGGGCCGGGTGGATGCAGAACAGCGGTGGCTGGTCGCCGCCGGTCCGGATGGGCAGCAGCACGTCGAAGCCGAGCGCGGTCCCCTCGACGGTGGCGCCCGAGCGCATGCCGGATTCGATCCGCTTGGCCAGGTCGGCCGGGCAGGGGTCGGACAGCATCCACCGGATCGGCACCTCGTAGTCGATCTCCTTGCGCAGGTGGCTCACCACCTGCACCGACTTCAGCGAGTTGCCGCCCAGGGCGTAGAAGTCGTCGTCCGCGCCGACCCGGTCCACGCCGAGCACCGCGCCGAAGGCCCGCGCGACCTCCTCCTCGAGCCACGACGAGGGTTCGCGGAACTCGCCCACCGTGAGCACCGGCTCCGGGAGCAGTTTCCGGTCGAGCTTGCCGGACACGGTGAGCGGCAGGCTGTCCAGGGCCATCACGGTGGTGGGCACCATGTAGTCGGTCAGCGAGCCCGCCGCGTGCGCCAGGATCGCGGCGGTGTCGATGGTCGCGCCCGCCGCGGGCACCACGTATCCGACGAGGTGTTCGGCGGCGCCGGCGTGGTGCACCACGGCGATGGCGCGGGCGACGCTCGGGTGCTCGGCGAGTACCGCCTCGATCTCCCCGAGTTCGATCCGCAGGCCGCGCAGTTTCACCTGGAAGTCGGTGCGGCCCAGGTATTCCAGTTCGCCGTCGCGGTTCCAGCGCACCAGATCGCCGGTGCGGTAGAGGCGTCCGCCGGCGCCGAAGGGGTCGGGCACGAACCGTTCCGCGGTCAGGCCGGGCCGCGACTGGTAGCCGCGGGAGAGCTGGACGCCGGCGAGGTACAGCTCGCCCGCGACGCCGGGCGGCACCGGGTGCAAGCGGCTGTCGAGCACGTAGGCCCGGGTGTTCCAGGCGGGTGCCCCGATCGGCATGTTCCCGCTGTCGGCGTCGGTGACCGGATGCGCGGTGGCGCACACGGTGAATTCGGTGGGCCCGTACAGGTTGTGCAGTTCGACCCCGGGCATGGTGCGCCGCGCCTCGGCGACCACGTCGGGACCGAACGCCTCACCGCCGACCAGCAGCGTCCGCACCGATTCCAGGGAACCGGCGGGGACCGCGTCGGCGAATACGGCCAGCATCGACGGCACCAGCGCGGTGATGGTGACCCGCTGGGCGGCAATGGTTTCCGCGAGGTAGAGCGGGTCGGAGTGCCCGTCGGCGCGCGCGATGACCATGCGCGCGCCCATGGCGAGGGTCGCGAACAGTTCCCACACCGACATGTCGAAGGTGGCGGGGGACTTGTACAGCACCACGTCGTCGGAGGTCCACCCGTAGGCGCCGCCGAGCCACCGCACCTGGTTCACCACCGAACCGTGGGTCACCGCCACGCCTTTCGGCCGACCGGTCGACCCGGAGGTGAACAGCACGTAGGCGAGGTTGTGCGGTCGCAGCGGTGCGATCCGCTCGGCGTCGGTCACCGGACCGTCGTCGAATCCGGACAGATCCAGGCCGTCGAGGGACGACAGTTCCAGCGCGGGCGCGGCGATCGACAGCATGTACTCGATGCGATCGTCGGGCAGGTCCGGATCGACGGGCACGTAGCCCGCGCCGGCGGCGTGCACGGCGTACATGGCGGTCACCTGGTCCAGCGACCGCCGCATGCGCAGCGCCACCAGCGATTCCGGGCCCACACCGCGTCCGATCAGCCAGCGCGCCAACCGGTTGACACGGGCGGCGAATTCCGCGTACGTCAGGGACTCGTCGGCGGTGACGATCGCGGTTCGGTCCGCGTGGGACCGTACCGAGTCGGTGAAGACCGAGGCGAGGGTCTCGCCGGCGGGCAGGTCGAGATCGGTCGAATTCCAGTGCCGCAGAACGGTGTCCCGCTCCTCGTCACCGAGCAGGTCCACGTCGTACACCTGCTGGGTCGCGTCGGTCGCCAGGGCGCCGAGCAGCCGCAGCAGCCGGTCGGCGATGGTGCTCGCCGTGGAGGCGTCGAACAGGTCGCTCGCGTAGGTCACCGCGCCGTTGATGCCGGCGGGTTCGCCGGTGGCGTCGTAGGAATCCTGCACGGACACCAGCAGATCGAACAGCGCGGTGTCGGCGTCGGGCGTGACACCCGAGACCGAGAGACCCGGCAGTTCGAACTCGGCCTTGTCGACGTTCTGGAACGCCAGCATCACCTGGAACAGCGGGTGATGAGCGTGCGACCGCATCGGATTCAGCTCCTGCACCAGTCGCTCGAACGGCACGTCGGCGTGCCCGAAGGCGGCCAGGTCGGTGCCGCGCACATGCTCGAGCAGCTGGGTGAGGGTCATGTCCGGGGTCAGTCGGGTCCGCAGGACCAGGGTATTGACGAACATGCCGACCAGGTCGTCGAGTGCGGGCTCGCCGCGTCCCGCGTACGGCGTGCCGATCGCGATGTCGTCCATATCGGCGAGCCGGGCCAGGGTGGCCGCCAGCGCGGCGTGGACCACCATGAACAGTGTCGTGTTGTGCGCCCGGGCGACCTGCTGCAGTCCGCTGTGCAGGGCGGCGTCGATGCTGATCGGCACGGTCGCGCCCGCGTAGGTCTGCACGGGCGGCCGCGGCCGGTCGGTCGGTAGCTCCAGCAGCGGCGGGAGTTCGGCCAATTCGAGGGTCCAGTAGTCGATCTGGGCGCGGATCAGTGAGTCCGGATCGTCCTCGGTGCCGAGTACCGCGCGCTCCCAGATCGCGTAGTCCGCGTACTGCACCGGCAGCTCGGGTAGATCCGGTGTCTGGCCGGACAGGTGGGCGGCGTAGGCGGTCATGGTGTCCCGGGCGAGCGGGCCCAGCGAGGATCCGTCGCAGGAGATGTGGTGCGCGACCACGGCCAGCACCCATTCCTGGTGCCCGAGGTCGAACAGCCGGACCCGCAGGGGCGCGTCGACGGTGACGTCGAAGGTCGTCGAGACGAAGGCCGACAGTGCCTCGGCCAGTTCCGATTCCGTGACCGGGGTCGCGGTGACCGGCGTCAGCGCCCGCGC
Organism: Nocardia sp. NPDC004582; assembly: GCF_053602115.1. Classification (NCBI taxonomy): domain Bacteria; kingdom Bacillati; phylum Actinomycetota; class Actinomycetes; order Mycobacteriales; family Nocardiaceae; genus Nocardia; species Nocardia sp. NPDC004582. Next base: position 6,982 of record NZ_JBSGCY010000102.1, read on the forward strand.
CGTGGGCAGCACGACCTGCGCCGGTTCGCCGTCGGCGTAGGGGTAGACGGTGCGCAGGACCTCGTGCCGGTCCACCACTTCGGTGAGGGCCGCGCGCAACGCGTCGAGGTTCAGTTCCCCGGTGAGCCGCAGCACGATCGGAATGCTGTAGGCGGCCGAGTCGGGCTCGAGCCGGTTCAGGAACCACATGCGCTGCTGGGCGTAGGACAGCGGTATCCGCTGCGGCCGCGGCTGTGCGGTCAACCCGATCCGGCCGGTATGGGCCCGCGATTCGGCGCGCGCGGCCAGCCGCGCCACGGTCGGCGCTTCGAAGATGGTCGACACCGGGACGGTCTCGTCGAGCGCGGCGCCGATGCGGGCGGCGACGCGGGTCGCCACCAGGCTGTTGCCGCCCAGTTCGAAGAAGTCGTCGTCGGCGCCGATCGGGCTGTCGATGCCGAGGACGTCGGCGAAGATGCCCGCGACGATCTCCTCGGTGGGCGAGGACGGGGCCCGGAAACGCTTGGCCTGCACCACGGGAGCGGGCAGCGCCGAGCGGTCCAGCTTGCCGTTGGGCGAGAGGGGGATGGTGTCGAGCAGCATCACCGCGGCGGGCACCAGGTAGGACGGCAGCGCCTCGGCCAGCGCGGCCCGCAGTTCGTCGCTCGACACGTTCGCGCCGGCCTCCGGGACCACGTACGTCACCAGCTGCGTGGGGCCGGTGTCGGTGCGCCACGGCGTGGTGATCGCGTAGGCGACGTCCGCGCGGGCGTCGAGCACCGCGTCGATCTCGCCCATCTCGACCCGGTAGCCGCGGATCTTCACCTGGAAATCGTTGCGTCCCAGGAACTCCAGGTCGCCCTCGCTGTTCCATCGCACCACGTCGCCGGTGCGGTACATGCGGCTGCCGGGTTCCCCGAACGGGTGCGCCACGAAGCGGGCCCCGCTGGCGGCGGGCTTGTCCAGGTACGCGCGGGCCAGGGACGGGCCCGCCAGATACAGCTCACCGGCCACCCCGACCGGCACCGGCCGCAGCCGGGAATCCAGGACCAGCGCCCGCACGGACTGCAGGGGAACGCCGATCGTCGGTCGGTCGCCGGGCCACAGCGGGCCGGTCGCGGTGGTCACGATCGTGGCCTCGGTCGGCCCGTACAGCTCCCGGAACATCCGGGCGCCCGCGAGATCGGTTCCGGCCCACCGGTTCACCAGCTCCGCGGACACCTCGTCACCGCCGGACATGACCACCCGCAGGTCGTCGAGCCCGGCCGGATCCACCGACGCCAGCGCGGCGGGGGTCATGAAGGCGTGGGTGACGCGCTGCTCGCGCAGGAAATCCGCCATCTCGGCGCCACCGTAGATCCCGGTCGGCGCGATGATCAGCGCCCCGGCGCCGCTGACCGCCATGAGCGTCTCCAGCAGGGCGGCGTCGAACGACGGCGAGGCGAATCGCAGTACCCGCGAGGTGGGCCCGAGGTCGAAGCCGGCGCGGAAGGAGGCGAGGAAGTCGGCGATGCCGGTGTGGGTGACGGCCACGCCCTTCGGCTTTCCGGTCGATCCGGAGGTGAAGACCACGTACGCCACGTTCTCGGCGCGCATCGGGTGGAGCCGGTCGGCATCGCCGACCGGCCCGCTCGCCAGCCCGTCGAGGCGCTCGGCGACGGCGGCGTCGTCGAGCACGATCCAGTCCACCGACTCGGGCAGCCGGCCGGAGACGGCCGACACCGTGACACCCAGCGCCGCACCCGAATCCGACACCATCTGCGCGATCCGGCTCTCCGGGTATCCGGCGTCCACCGGTACGAAGGCCGCGCCCGACTTCACCACGGCCCACCACGCGACCACGGTCTCCAGCGAGCGGGAGGCCGCCACCAGCACCGGGGTCTCCGGACCGGCGCCGCGGCCGATCAGCAACCGCGCCAACCGGTTCGAGCGTTCATCGAGCTGCGCGTAGGTCAGCGCGGTGTCCCCGGCCACGACGGCGATGCCGTGCGGGTTGTCCCGGATGGCGGTGTCGAACACCTCCGGCAGCAGTCCGGACGGTTCCGGCCCGGTGCCGGTGCGGGCCCCGACCCGGGAGGTGAGCGCGGCGCGCTCGTCGGCGTCGAGCCAGTCGATATCGCCGACCACCACGGCCGGATCGGCGGCGACGGCCGCGAGCACCCGCACCAGTCGCCGCACGATCGCCGCCGCGGTCGCTTCGTCGAACAGGTCCCGCGCGAAGGTCAGCATGCCCGAGATGCCTTGTGCGACACCGGCCTCGGGGGCCGCTTCGGACAGCACGAGTTGCAGGTCGAACTGGGTCGCTCCGGTATCGACCTCGGCGCGGGCGATGCGGACGCCGGGCAGCGCGACCTCGACCGTCGCCAGATTCTCGAACGCCAGGGCCACCTGGAACAGCGGATGCCGGGCCGCGGATCGCTCCGGGTTCAGTTCCTCCACGACCCGCTCGAACGGCACGTCGGCGTGCTCGAAGGCCAGCAGATCGGTGTCGCGGGCGCGCATCAGCAGTTCGGCGAACCGCTCACCGGTGTCCACGCGGGTGCGCAGGGCCAGCGTGTTCACGAACATGCCGACCAGCGGTTCCAGCCCGGGTTCACCACGACCGGCGACCGGAGTGCCGATCACGACGTCATCGGTGCCGCCCAGCCGGCCGAGAACCGTCGCCAACGCGGCGTGCATGACCATGAACAGTGACGCGCCGCGCGACCGCGCCAGGGTGACCAGTCGCCGGTGCAGGTCCGCGTCGATCCGGACCGGCACCCGGCCGCCCGCCAAGGACGCGACGGCGGGGCGCGGCCGGTCGGCGGGGAGGTCCAACCGGTCCGGTGCGCCGTCGAGCGCGGTCCGCCAGAACTCCAGCTGGGCGGACATCAGTGAGGCCGGATCATCGGCGGCGCCGAGCATCTCGCGCTGCCACCACGCGAAATCGGCGTACTGCACGGTGAGCGGCTTCCACTCGGGCGGGTGCCCGGCCGTTCGCGCGGCGTAGGCCGTCATCACGTCGTGGGCCAACGGTCCCATCGACTGGCCGTCACCGGCGATGTGATGCACCACCAGCACCAGGAGGAATTCGCCAGTGCCATCGTCGTGTTCGGCGAGCTCGAACAGGCCCACCCGCAGCGGAACGTGCGCGGTGACATCGAATCCGCGGCGCACGAACTCGCCGACCACCTCGGCGGCGACCTCTTCCGGTACCCGCTTCGGCTCGACCGCGGTCGCGGGCTCGTCGAGCACGACCTGCCGGGGCTCACCGGCGAATTCGGGGTAGATGGTTCGCAACACCTCGTGGCGGGCGACCACATCGGCGAGCGCGGCCGCCAGGGCATCGGTGTCCAGCGATCCCGACAATCGCAGCATGACCGGGATGTTGTAGGCCGGGGACTCGGGCTCGAAGCGGTTGAGGAACCACATCCGCTGCTGGGCCAGCGACAGCGGCACCGGGTCGGGATGGGTTCCGGGCAGCAGCGGCAGCCGGTCCGAATCGCTGAAAGTCCAGGTGCGGGCGGCCAATTCGGCGACGGTCGGCGCTTCGAAGATCGACCGCACCGGCACCTGCACCTGCAGGGCCGCACCCAGCCGGCCCGCGACCAGGGAGGCGCTGAGCGAATCGCCGCCCAGTTCGAAGAAGTCGTCGTCGGCGCCGACCCCGGCCACATCGAGGACCCGCTCGTAGATGCGTGCCACCAGTTCCTCCGCACCCGGTGTCGGGGCCCGGAAGGCGCGGGTGACGGCGACGGGTTCGGGTAGTCGTTCGCGATCGAGTTTGCCGTTGGCGGTCAGCGGCACCTCGTCGAGCACGATGACCGCGGACGGCACCATGATCCGGGGCAGCGTCTCGGCCAGCGCCGCCCGCAGTTCCGCGCCCGAGAGCTGGGCCCCGGCCGCGGGCACGACATAGGACACCAGCCGGACCGGCCGGCCCGGGTCGTGGCGGGGCACGGTGACGGCGTACGCGACCTCGGTCCGCGCGCCCAGCGCGGCGTCGATCTCGCCGAGTTCGATGCGGGTGCCGTGCACCTTCACCTGGAAGTCGTTGCGGCCCAGGAATTCGAACTCGCCGTCGGCGGTGCGGCGCACCACGTCGCCGGTGCGGTACATGGGGCGACCGGGCTCACCGAACGGGCAGGCCACGAACCGGGCCGAGGTCAACGCGGTCCGCGCGACGTAGCCGTCGGCCAGGCCCGGGCCGAACAGGTACAGCTCACCCGCGACACCGTGCGGCACCGGCCGCAACCAGGTGTCGAGCACCACGGCCGCGACGGGACCCGCCGGTCGGCCGATCGTGATGGGGGCGCCCGGCGTCAGCGCGTCGGTGGCCGTCGCCCAGATGGTGGTCTCGCTGGGCCCGTACAGATTCACCATGGTGCGCCCCGGGGCCCACCGCTCGACCAGTTCGGGACCCAGCGGTTCACCCGCGGTCGCCAGCAGCCGCAGCCCGTCCAGACCGGCGGTGGGGACCGTCGCCAGCGCCGAGGGCGTCACCACAGCGTGCGAAACCCGTTCGCGCGCGATCAGATCCGCCAGATCGGGCCCGGCGTAGATCTCGGCGGGGGAGACCACCAGCCGGCCGCCCGAACCGTGCGCCATCAGCAGCTCGAACACCGAGGCGTCGAAGCTGGGTGAGGCGACCTGCAACACCACCGACAGCGGGTCCACCCCGAACCGCCGCCGCTGCGCCGCGACGATGTCGGCCAGGCCGCGATGGCTCACCAGCACGCCCTTGGGTGTTCCGGTCGAGCCGGAGGTGTAACTGACGTACGCGACCTGATCGCGCCGGATCGGCGCGCCGCGTTCGGCATCGGTGATCGGCGCACCGGACACCGAGTCCAGCGCGTGCAACGCCTGCGCCCCGTCGAGGAGCAGCCAGTCGACGCCGTCCGGCGGACGCTTGCGGACGGAGCCGTCGGTCAGCCCGAGCACGGTGCCCGAGTCCGAGAGCAGGAATTCGATCCGCTCGGCGGGCAGGGTCGGATCGATCGGCAGGATCGCCGCACCCGTCTTCGCCACCGCCCACACCGTGACCGTGGCCGCCAGCGAGCGGGGCAGCACCGAGGCGACCACCTGGCCGCGCCGGGCCCCGCGCCGCAACAGGATGCGGGCCAGTCGGGTGGAGCGGTCGTCGAGCTCCCGGTAGGTGAGCGAGTCCGTGCCGCAGCCGACCGCGATCGTCTCCGGTGCGGCGGTCGCCGAAGCCGCGAGGATGCGGTCCAGTGTCACCGGAATCGCCACCGCGGCAGCCGGTTCCGGCCACGCGGGCAGCGGTTCCCGGTCCAGTGGCAGCTCGCCGAGCCGGGTCCCGGCGTGTTCGCCGATCCGGGCCAGCAGGTCGACGAAGCGGTCGAGGATGCGCCGCGCCGAGTCGTCGTCGAAGACCCGTTCGTGGAATCGCAGGATGAACCGCAGGCCGTTCGCCGCACCGCGCTCGGACTGCGTCGGCTCCACGACCATGCTCAACGGGTACGGCGCGGCGTCCACGCCACTGAGATCGGTCACCCGCAGGCCCGCCGAATCGACGAGGCGTTGCAGGGCCGCGCGGTCGGCGGGGAACGACTGATAGGTGATGGCGGTGTCGAACAGCTCCGACAAGCCCGCGCTGCGGTGGATCTCGGGCAGGCCGATGTGGTGGTGCTCGAGCATGCGGGCCTGCCGCGCCTGCATCGCGCTCAGCAGGTCGTGCACCGTCATGGCGGGATCGAGCGGGACGCGCACCGGGATCGTGTTCAGGAACATGCCGAGCGCCTGGTCGACCATCGGCAGTTCCGGGGGCCGGCCCGCGACCGAGGCGCCGAAGATGACGTCGGTCTCACCGGTGAGCACCCGCAGGTTCAGCGCCCACGCCGCGTTGACCGCCGTGTTGAGGGTGACGGCCGCGTCCGCGGCGACCCGGCGCAGCGCGCCGAAGCGATCCTCGGTCAGCTCGGCCTCGACCTCGCCGGACGAGGTCGGGCCCGCGTCGGCGTCGCGGGACACCCGGGTGGGGGCGTCGACGTCCGAGAACTCCTGCGCCCAAGCCGCTTTGGACGCCTCGCTGTCCTGCCGCGGCAGCCAGGCCAGATAGTCGCGGTAGGAGGGGGCCGGACCGGCGGCGGCGATGTGGTCGGGCGATCCGTAGTAGTCGAGCAGTTCGGCCATGAGCAGCGGCATCGACCAGCCGTCCAGGATCACATGGTGATTGGTGACCAGCAGCCGATAGGACTCCGCGCCGAGCCGGATCAGGGTCAGGCGCAGCAGCGGCGGAGCGGCCAGATCGAAGCTCCCGGCGGCGTCCGCGGCGGCGATGGCCGCCGGATCGGCCGGGCCGTCCTCGTCGCCGCCCGCGGCGAGATCGATGAGACGGAACGGGATCTCGGCGTGGTCCACCACGATCTGGCACGGCCCGGCCGCGGTCTCGGCGAAGGCGGCGCGCAGGATGTCGTGCCGGTCCACCAGGGCCTGCGCGGCCCGCCGCAGCCGGTCGGCGTCGACGACGCCGGCGAATCCGATCATGGTCTGGACGGTGTAGCCGTCGTCCGCGTCCGGGTCGAACATCGAGTGGAAGTGCATGCCGGACTGCATGGGCGACAACGGCCACACGTCCGACAGGCGGGGGTACCGGCGCTCGAGCTGAGCGATGTCCTGGCGGGTGAGCTTCACCAGTTGCGTCCCCGCGGCGCGATAGGCGTGATGCGCGGTCGCGGGCCGCGGGGGCTCCTCGACGGTCGTCGGCGCGGTCCCGCCGTCGGCCAGCGCGGCCAAAGCGGCGACCGTCTTGGCCTCGAACACCTCTCGCGGGGTGAGCGTCACCCCCGCCGACCGCGCCAGCGCCACCAGGCGCATGGACACGATGCTGTCGCCGCCGAGGGCGAAGAAGTTGCTGTCGGCGGACACCGACTCCAGCCGCAGCACCTCGGCGAACAGCCGCGCCATCAGCTGCTCCGCGGGTGTCGACGGCGCTCGGCCGCCGGTCGCGCCGACCTCGAAGGCGCGCTGCTGCAAGGCTCTCCGGTCGACCTTGCCCGTCGGCGTGCGCGGCATCTCCTCGAGCCGCACGATCGCGGCGGGATTCATATAGCGCGGCATGCTGTCCGCGAGCTCGCCCTCGATGGCCGTCACGTCCACCGACGCGCCGGGCGCGGCGACGACATAGGACACCAGCAGCGGTTCACCGGTGGGCCCGTCGACGGTCACGGTGGCCACGCTGGACACCGCCGGGTGGCGCGCGATGTGGGCGTCGATCTCGCCGGGCTCGATGCGCAGGCCGTGAATCTTGACCTGCTGATCGCCGCGGCCCAGATACTCGAGCGCCAGGCGGCCGTGCTCGCGCACCCAGCGCACGGAATCGCCGGTGCGGTAGAGCCGTTCACCGCGGGTGGAGCGCGGATCGGCGACGAACCGCGCCGCGGACACGCCCGGCCGGTCCAGATAGCCGCGGGCCAGACCGGGGCCGCCGATGTAGAGCTCACCCGTCACGCCGACCGGCACCGGGCGCAGCCACGGGTCGAGCACCAGTGCCGACGCGCCGATGATCGGGCCGCCGATCGTCACCCGGTCACCGGCGGCGAGGACCTCGGATCCGGTTGCCCAGACGGTGCATTCGGTCGGACCGTAGTGGTTCATGAGCCGTCGGCCGGGGGCCCACCGGTTCACGGTGTCGGGCCCGACCGCTTCGCCGACCACGGCCAGGGTGCTCAGCGCCGGCAGCCGCGCCGGATCCATGGTGTTGAGCACCGACGGGGTGATGATCGCGTGCGAAACCTGCTGCGACCGCAGCAACTCCTCCAGGTCGATGCCCGCGTACACCTCCGGCGGCGCGATCACCAGGCACGCGCCGCTGCTGTGCGCCAACAGCATTTCCGAGACGCAGGCGTCGAATCCGGGCGAGGCGACCTGCAACACCCGCGAATCGGGGGTGGGCCGGAACGCGTCGGCCTGCGCCGCGACCAGATCGGCCAGACCCCGGTGGCTGAGGTGGACCGCCTTCGGCGTCCCGGTCGAGCCGGACGTGTAGATCACGTACGCCGCGTGGTCGGCCGACAGGTCCACCTCGGGCGGGTGGGGGAGTCCCGCATCGGCGTCCGATGTCGAAGCGTCCAGCGTCAGCCAGTCGACGTCCGCCGGAATCTGGTGTGCGACAGCACTTGTCGTGACACCCAGCCGGGTGTGCGAGCTGGACAGCAACTCGCCGATCCGCGCGGCGGGATTGCCGGGATCCACGGGCAGGAAGGCCGCGCCGGTCTTGGCGACCGCCCAGATCGCGATGACGAGTTCGGCCGAGCGGGGCAGAACCAGGGCCACGGTCGATTCGGGACGCGCGCCGCGGGCGATCAGCCGGGCGGCGAACGCGTCGGCGCGCTGTTCGAGCTCCCGATAGGTCCACGTGGCGTCGCCGGAGCGGATGGCCGCGGCCTCGGGATATCTGCCGGCGGTCGCGGACAGGATGTCGCGGAGCACGCGCTCCGGGGCGGGCTCGCCGCCGTTGACCGAAAGCAGCTTGGCGCGTTCGGAATCCCAGCACGACGAGATCGACGCGACCGTGGCGGCCGGATCGTCGACGAGCTGCATGAGCAGCAGTTCGAAGCGCCCGAGCAGCTGGTGGGCGTCATTGTCGTCGAACCGGTCGGTGGCGAATTTCAGTGTGACCGAATAGGTTCCGCTGTCGGCGTCACCGTCGCGGCTCGGGCGTGGCGGAGTGACCTGCAGGCTCAGCGGGAACGGCGTGGCGTCGTGCGCGTCGATCTCGACCAGCCGCAACCCGGCCGCCGAGAGATCGCGGGCCAGCAGTTCCCGATCGAACGGGTAGGACTCGAGCACCGTCGCGGTGTCGAACATGTCGCTGATCCCGGACGCCCGCTGCAACTCCGCCAAGCCGATGTGCTGGTAGTCCAGCATCGCGGCCTGCTCGGACTGCACCCGCACCAGCAGATCGCCGACCGTCTCGCCCGGCTCGAGCCGGATCCGCACGGGCAGCGTGTTCACCATCAGCCCGACCATCCGCTCGACATCCGGAATCCGCGGCGGACGGTTCGACACCGTATTGCCGAACACCACATCCGGCCGCCCGGCCAGCACCGACACCAGCAGCGCCCACGCCACGTGCAGGGCGGTGTTGGGGGTGACGCCGTGCGAACGGCCCAGGTCGAGAATCGCGGCCGAGGTCGCGGCGTCGAGGTGCAGGCCCACCTCGCCCGCGTGCGCGGTGACCGCCCGCTCCGGGCCGTTCGTGACCCGCGTCGGACGGTCGATCCCGGCGAGCATGTCCCGCCACGCCACCGCGGTGGCGTCGCTGTCCTGGTCCAGGAGCCAGCGCAGGTATTCGCGGAACGACCGCGCGGGCGCGAGGCCGGCGGTGTCGCCGTCGGAGATGTACAGCGCCAGCAGCTCGTGGATGAGCAGCGGCATCGACCAGCCGTCCAGTACGAGATGGTGATTGGTCACCAGCAGCCGGAACTCCTCGACGCCGGTCCTCACCAGGTGGAAACGCACCAGCGGCGGACGCGCCGGATCGAAGGGCGCCGCGGCCGCCCGCGCGAGGTCGCGCAGCGCCTCGTCCTGCCGGTCGACCAGGCTCACATCCGAGGCGGCCCACTCGACGGCGGTGTCGCGCAAGACGATCTGCCGCGGCCCGGCGTCGGTCTCGACGAACGCGGTCCGCAGGCTGTCGTGCCGATCCAGCAGTACCTGCGCGGCGCGGCGCATCCGTTCGCCGTCCACCTGCCCGGCGAAGGTCAGCGCGGCCTGCACGATGTAGCCGTCCTCGCCGCCGCGGTCGTAGACGGTGTGGAACAGCAGCCCGGACTGCAGCGCGGTCAGCGGCCACACATCGGTCATCGACGGGTACTCGCGCAGCCACCGGTCGATCTGGTCCTGGGCGACGGCGGCGAGCGGGAAGTCGGAGGGCGTGTAGCTGTACGCCGTCCCGGACCGGACGTGATCGGCCAGCGCCCGCAAGGCGCGGCTCCACAGCCCGGCGAGCTCCTCGACGTCCTCGGCCGCCAGCGCCTGCGAGGCGAATTCCCAGGTCACAGCGAGCTCGAGCCCGTCGGCGCCCGCCTCCGCGATGGCATTGACATCCAGCAGGGCGGCCAGCGCCATGGCCGGATCGCTGGTCCCGGTGAGCGCGGTGAATTCGGTGGTCGGGGCCCACGGCCCGGACCGTTCACCCGAGCCCACCCGCCCCAGGTAGTTGAAGCTGATCTGCGGTTTGGGCAGGTGCGCGAGCGCGGCGCGGCCCACCGGATCCAGATGCCGCAACACCAGGAACCCGATGCCGTTGCCCGGCACCGCGCGCAGCTGCTCCTTGACCAGCTTGATCGCCTGGCCCGCGCTCGGGCCGCCGGCCAGGGCGTCGTCGAGATCGAGGTCGTCCCACTCGATGCGGACCGGGAAGCGGCTGGTGAACCAGCCGACGGTGGCGCTCAGATCCGCGCCCGGCACGGCCCGCTCCTCGCGGCCGTGTCCCTCCAGCAGGATCGACTCCCCGGTCGAGGTCACGCCGCGCCGCCGCCGCCACTCCGCGACGGCCAAGACCAGGGCCGCGACCAGCGGATCGTTGGCGCCGCAATGGAATCGGTCCGGGATGGTGGTGAGGACCGCCTCGGTCACCGCCGCCGGAATCCGTTCGCGGATCCGGCCCGCGGTGGCGCCGGTGTCGAGGTCCGGGTCCAGGCGACGCGAGCCCAGGAGTCGATCCTCGTGCGCGAGAAGGTCTTTCCACCGGTCGAGTTCGGTCGCCCGCCGGTCCCGCGCCAGCTCCGCCAAACCGTGCAGCCACCGCCGCACCGAGGTAGTGGCCGGGCCGAACTGCGGCTCGCCGCCTCCCGCGCCCTGTGCCCAGGCCTGCGCGAGATCGGTGAGCACGATGCGCCACGACACCGCGTCCACGGCGAGATGGTGGATGACCAGCCACAACAGGTCGGGTCCCGAGTCGCGGTCATCCCGCAGCCAGACGGCCTGGACGAGCTCACCGTGGCCCGGGTCCAGCCGGTCCGCGGCGTCCTGGAGATGACGGTCGATCTCGTCGGCGTCGCGCCGGTCGAGGCGCACCTCGTGCAGCGTGGAATCCGCGTCGACCGTGCCCCGCTCGAGGACCTCGACGTATCCGTCCGCACCGACACCGCGCAAGACCGCGCGCAGCATGTCGTGGCGGTCGATCAGGGAACCGAGCGCGCGCACCAGACCCGCTCGATCGACTCCGTCCGGCAGTTCCACGAGCGCGGCCTGCGCGAACCGGTCGTAATGGCCGCGATCGAGCATGGCGTGCATGATCGGCGACAGCGGCATCCGCCCGACGCCGCCACCCGGCAGCTCGGGCAGGCCCGGCGCGTCGCCGGCCTCGGTGGCCGCCGCCGCCAGTCCCGCGACCGTCTTGTGCACGAACACGTCCTGGGTGGAGAAGCTCAGACCCTCGGCCTTGGCGAGCGCGACCAGGCGAATCGACAGGATGCTGTCGCCGCCCAGCATGAAGAAGCTGTCGTCGGCCCCGACCTGAGGCACGCCGAGCACTTCCGCGAACAACGCCGCGAGCGTCTGCTCCCGCTCGGTCGCCGGAGCCCGTCCGGCCGCCGCGGTCCCGAACTCGGGCTTCGGCAGTGCGCGGCGATCCAGCTTGCCGAAGGCGTTCATCGGCAGGTTGTCCAGGGGCAGCACGACCGCCGGAACCAGGTGCGGCGGCAGCGATTCGCGCGCGAAGCGCAGGATCTCGACCGGATCGAGGCTGCGGCCGGCGGTCGGGACCACATACGACGCCAGCACCGTGGTGCCGACATTGTTCTCCGTGGGCACCGTGACGCACAGGTCCACGTCCTCGTGGGTGGTCAGCGCGGCATCGACCTCGCCCGGCTCGATCCGGTAGCCGCGGATCTTGACCTGGAAGTCGCTGCGGCCCATCAGTTCCAGGGCGGTATCGCCGTTCGCTCCGGTCCAGCGCGCGATATCGCCGGTGCGGTACATGCGCGCCCCGGTGCCGCCGTACGGGTCGGCGACGAACCGGGCGGCGGTCTCGACGAACTGGTGACTGTAGCCGCGGGCCAATCCTGGTCCGGCCAGATACAACTCGCCGACCGTGCCCCTCGGCACGGGCTGCAACGCGCGGTCCAGGACCATGGCCTCGACGCCGCGGATCGGGCCGCCGATCGTGTGCACCTGCCCCGGCTCGAGCATGGCCCCCGCGGCGGTCACGGTGGATTCGGTGGGCCCGTACTCGTTGTACATGGCCGCCGACAGCGTCCAGCGTTCGACCAGATGCGGCGGGCAGACATCGCCGCCGACCACGACCACCCGCACATCGGTCGACAGCTCCGGATCCACCGTCGCCAGCATGGTGGGCGTCAGCGTCAGGTGGGTGACGTGCTGCTCGGCCAGCAGCTGTGTGAGCGAGTCGCCGCCCACCACCTCCGGTGGCACGACCACCAGCGTGGACCCGGTCGCGAAGCAGGTCAGGAACTGTTCGAGGGAGGCGTCGAAACTGGGGGAGAGGGCATAGGACACCCGGGAACTCGTGTCGATGCCGAAGGTGGCCGCGCGGTCGGCGACCAGATTCGCGAGACCGGTGTGGGTGACCTGCACGCCCTTCGGCGTTCCGGTGGAACCCGAGGTGTAGGTCATGTAGGCGACATTGGACGGCCGCAGCGGATGGCTGCGGTCGAGGTCGGAGATCGGCCCGTCCGCGGCGTCGGACAGAGCCAGGGTCGAGGGGTCGTCGAGCACTACTTGACGAAGGTCCGCCGGGAGGGTCTCGCGCAGCGCGTTCACCGTGATCGCCACGGTCGCACCGCTGTCGGCGACCATGTGTTCGATCCGCTTGGCGGGGTAGTCGGGGGCCATCTGCACGAAGGCCGCACCGCTCTTGGCGACCGCCCAGGTCGCCACCACCGAATCGGTCGACCGGCGCAGCATGATCGCCACCGCCGTGTCCGGGCCGCAACCCAGCGCGATCAGCTGCCGCGCCAGCCGCGAGGACTGGGAGTCCAGTTCGGCGTAGGTCATGCTCCGGCCGTCGGAGAGGATCGCGCAGCCCGACGCGTTGCGGCGGGCGCTCTCGGCCAGCATGTCGGGCAGCAGGCGGGTTTCGACGGCGCTGGGCCCGCGCACGGGCAGCAGCTCTTCGCGTTCCCGGACATCGAGCAGCGGCAGCCCGCCGACCCGGCCCTCGGATCCACCCGCCAGGAATGCGTGCAGGAACATCCGGAATCGCCGGTGGTGGCCGGCGAGTTCATCGGGGCTGTAGGAATTCGGATTCCCCTGGAAGTCGATATGCGTGCTCTCCTTGCCCGCGCCCGGGTAGATATTGACGAACAGGTCGGAGGTGGGGCCCGAGGTGAGTACGTGCAAACGGCCCGTCGTCTCGCCCAGGACGACTTCGTTCTCCACCATCATGAGATTCACGGCCGGGCCGAAGGACGCGGCCTCGTCGCGCGCGATCCCCATATCGTGGAATATGTCCTCCTGGCGATACCGTTGCCGCCGCAGCGCGCTGGTCAATTCGCTCTTCACCGCCGCGATCAGTTCGCCGACGGTGCGATCGGCGACCCGGATGCGCAAGGGCACCACATTGGCCACCATGCCGCCCGAACGCCGCAATACCGCGGAATGCCTGCCCGATACGGGCAGGCTCAGTAAAACTTCGTCGCTGCCGGTCATTCTCGCCAGATAGGCCGCGAACGCGGCGACGATGATCGGGGTGACGCTCTTGTCGTGATCGAGTGCGACGGTATCGAGCAGATGTGCGGTGTCCTCGGCGAGTTCGGCACTGACGAGCGTCGGGTGAATGGTGGGCTTGTTGATGTGGGCCGCCAGACTGGCGACCGGCGGTGCGCCCGCCAGATGCTCCAGCCAGTGGGCGCGATCGTTCTCCATGCGCGTCGAGTCCCGGTACGCCTGATCTTGCTCGGCGACCAGCCGCAGGTCCTGGGCCACGCAGGCGGCCGGCTCCTCGGACGCGAGCCACGCGTTGTACAGCTCGGTCATGCGGTGCAGCATGGTCACCGCGGCGAATCCGTCGAGCGCGATGTGGTGCGCGCGCTGATACCACAGGTAATGGTCGTCGCCGACCTGGAACACGATGGCGGTCACCAGGGAATCGCGCAAGAGGTCCAGCGGAGCGGAATAGTCCTCGGTCATCCTGCGATGCGCGGTCCCCACCGGATCGGCTTCCTGTCGCAAGTCCTCGACCCACACCGAGGCCCCGTTGTCGGGGTCGATGTGTTGGAATGGCTCGCCGTCGATCTCGACCAGGCGAGTATGCCCCGATCCGAACTCCCGACCGGCCGTTCGGCAGGCCTCGGCCAGCAGTTCGGCGTCCAATTCGCCGACGATCTCGACGTATTGGGCGACGGATATGGGTGTGGAGACCGCGAGATGCTGGGCGAACCAGATTCCCCGCTGCGCGGATGTCAGCGGAAAGACCTCGTGGGATGAATGAAATGTGCCATTCGGCAACGAATTTGGCTGGTCAGGATTGCTTTCGATGCCAGAGTGCAATTGGCGCATTTCGACCTCCGCAAACAACGTTCATGTCAGGAACTCAAAACGCCCGAGGGCCGGCTGTGGATACGCTCACGCGCGCCCGGTCCGGGGACCATGGAATATGGCGGCAGGGTGTGACTCCGACACCCGCATCGCTGTGTACGTCGGGTCCGCCGCCTAGATCATTACAGCGAGTACCAACCGGTTCGTATCCGCCGACGTCGGCGCGTGATTCCCGGCTTTCGTTCGCCACATCGCACCCGCCCCGACCCCCGAATCACCCTCCGACCTCCCGGAAAACCGTCCAGTATGCCTTCGATCGCAGTGTCGACTGAGACCATGTCGAACTTCCCTACTTGAAAAGCGACTGTCCATGATGATTCTGCGCCCCGATGCCGCAACCGGTCGGTTTATTGATCAAAACGTTGGAAAAGGTTGTGCCTCACAGCATGGGATCCGCACGGCCGATGGCTGATTCATGGGGCGTGACCTGCGATATTAACGCAGTTTCGTCGTGAGAATTACAGCGACGTGAGCCGAGACCAGATCGAAAGCTGCGCTCTCGCAAGCCCTGAACCCTCGGTGATGGGACGGTTGGCGAACCTGGCGCAACCTGTCAATCGGCGGTTCCGCGGTAAATCACTGGAACACCCTTGTGTTGAATACGTGGCCGTTCCATACTTTTGGTGTGCCACCCGCCAAGCCCCGTCGCTACGAGTCGCCGCTCCGTCAGGAGACGGCGGCGCGGACTCGGCAGCGGGTCGTCGAGGTCGCCGCGCGACTGTTCGTCGAGCGCGGCTGGGAGGGCGCCTCCATGCGCGATGTCGCCCGCGAGGCGGGGTGTTCGGTGGAGACCGTGTACGCGAGCGTCGGGAACAAGACCGCGCTGTTGAAGACCGTCATCGATATCGCGGTGGTCGGCGACGACGCGCCGGTCGCCCTCGACGATCGCCCGTGGTTCGGCGTGGGGCAGGGCCCGCTCGCCACCCGCGCCGCCGCGCTGGCGGTGGTCTGCGCCGGGATCTACCGGCGCACCGCCGAACTGCGCCGCGTTCTCGAGACCGCGTCCCGGAGCAACGCCGAACTCGCCGAACTGGACGCGGAAAGCCGTGCCCAGGAACGCATCTCGCGCACGGCGCTGGTCGCCGCGGCGGCCGGGCGGCCATTGACCGAGCTGGAAGCCGATGCGGTCCAGTCGGTGTTCAGCAATGAGATCTACCGGCTCCTCACCACGGTCAGCGGGTGGAGTCATGGGCAGTATCAGCAGTGGGCGGCCGCCGCGATCGTGCGGCTGCTCGACCTTCACGAGGAGTAGTAATGCCATGACCGCCGACACCGGCCTGGCCGGACCCGCGGATACCCGAGTCATGCGAATCGTCCATTCGGCCCTGCGCCGCGATTTCGCCCGCGCCCGCCACGCGCTCACCGAATGGCCCTATCCCTTCGACGAACAACGCCGGGCGCTGGCCGCCCACCTGATCTGGATGATGGACTTCCTGCACCATCACCACGAATCCGAGGACGAACACCTCTATCCGCTGGTCCGCGCGCGCAATTCGGGGGCGCGGACCCTGCTCGACACCATGAACGCCGATCATCGGACGATCCAGCCCGCCATGGCCGACCTGAGCGCGGCGGCCCGGGCCTACGGTGACTCGGCCGAGCATCGCCCGCACGTGGTCGACGCCCTCGACGCACTGACCGGCGTCCTGCTCCCGCACCTCGCGCGCGAGGAGTCGGAGATGATGCCGATCGTCTCGCAGACCCTCACCGACGCCGAGTGGCGGCACTGGGACCTCGAATACAACGTGAAACCCTTGGGGCCCATCGATCTATCGGATCAGGGCCTGTTCATCCTGGACGGCCTGCGGGGCCGGGATCGGACCGCGATCACCGAGCTGGTCCCCGCCGTGCCGCGCTGGATCATGCTGCACCTGATGATCCACCGTTACCGTCGCGGCGCGTTCCAGCGCTGGCGCAGCAGCGAGTTCAGCTCCCTCGAGACCACGCTCGGCGGCCGTCAGGAGTTCACGACTTCCGCGTCACCGCAACAGATCTGGGACATCCTCACCGATGTCACCCGGGTCGGCGAGTGGAGCCACGAATGCCGTTCGGCGCGCTGGCTCGACGGCGCGACCGCCGCCGCGCCGGGCGCCCGATTCATCGGGCACAGCAAGTCCGGTGTCATGCGCTGGAGCCGCGCGTGCACGATCACCGTGCTCGACGCCCCGCGCGAACTGGGCTGGGTCACCCATGGCGGCGTCTGCGGTGACAACACCGAATGGCGTTACACCCTCGAACCTTTCGATGGCGGCACGCGCATCGCGCAGACCTATCGGGTGCTGTCCATGCCGATGTGGTTCGACCGCGTCGTGTGGGTCGCGACCCCGGCCCACCACGACCGCCGCTCGGCGCTGCACGGTGATCTGGCCCGGTTGGCCGGGCTCGCGGAACGTTCCGGCCCTCGGGAGGGGTGAGGGCCGGAACGTGCGGTCCGCCGGCCGGTCGGTCACGGGTGGTCGGCGGCCCAGGCGCAGATGGCGGCGAGCGGGGTCTGCAGGGATTTGCCGAGTTCGGTGAGCGCGTACTCGATGTGCTGCGGGGCGCTCTGCTTGTAGACGTGGCGTTCGACGAGGCCGTCGGATTCCATGCCGCGCAAGGTTTCGGTGAGCATCTTCTGGGTGATGCCGGGCAGGCGGCGGCGCAGGGCGGCCGGGCGCTGGGGGCCGTCGAGCAGTGCGTAGATCAGCAGGATGCGCCATTTGGCGGCCAGGCGTTCGAGGGCCTGGCGGGTGGTGCAGGATTCCTCGAGTACATCGGGGATCACCAGGTCCATCGCGCCTCCGTCGGGAAGGGCACCTCGAAGTGCCTTCTGTCGGTGGCGGGGGTCCGCGCCTACCGTCTTGTTTCACCGTAATCCGATGACTTCGAGGACGAGAGCACCAGATGACTGTCAGCACAGTTCCGTTCACCTTCACCCGCTCCGGAGACCGACTGGTCGGCACGCTGTACCTGCCGGCGGGTGAACCCACCGGCGTGGTGGTCACGACCGGCCCGCTGACCTCGGTCAAGGAACAGGCGGCGGGCGTCTACGCCGAGGCGCTGGCCCGCCGCGGGTTCGCGGCCCTGGCCTTCGACCACCGGACCTTCGGCGAGAGCGCCGGGGAGCCGCGGCAATTGGAGGATCCGCTGGGCAAGGCCGCCGACATCAGCGCCGCGGTGTCGGCGCTGGCGGCCGACGCCCGTTTCACCGGCGAGACCGTGTTCGCGCTCGGCGTCTGCGCCGGCGGCGGCTACATGG
>NZ_JBSGCY010000103.1:0-24544 GCF_053602115.1 Nocardia sp. NPDC004582
GGCCGCGGCACGTGCGGCCGGGAAGTCGGTCGGGCAGGGCCGTGCCTCGCCGGCCGCGCCGCGTAAGGGCGGCATCCGGGCGTTGCGGCGGCGCAGCAGCTGGTCGGGCGCGCACCCCGACGATCGGGATCCGCAGACCTTCGCGACCCTGGCCATGCAGTTGGCGAAGGGGCGCGGCTGGTCGGCCAAGGTCGCCGAGGGCACGGTGTTCGGCCGGTGGGCGAGCGTGGTGGGGGAGGACATCGCCGCCCATGCCCAGCCGATCTCGCTGGAGAACGGCGTGCTGAGCATTCAGGCCGAGTCCACGGCGTGGGCGACCCAGCTGCGTATGTTCCAGTCCCAGATCCTGGCGAAGATCGCGGCGGCGGTCGGGAACGGCGTGGTCAAGCAGCTCAAGATCAATGGCCCGACCGCGCCGAGCTGGCGCAAGGGCGAGCGCCACATCAAGGGCCGCGGTCCTCGCGACACCTACGGGTAGGCCGTTGTCGCGCCGGAGTCCGGCCGCGAATCCCCGCGTCGGCGCGCTGGTTTCACGTGGAACGTTCGGAGATCACGATGAACCCTCGCGCAAACGCCCGCGTGTCCGCTGGCGCATCGACCGCTGAGGCTCCCGGAACCGCCCAGACCCATAACGGGTCATATCGCCGGTCGATTTCATGACCGTACGGCCCACTCAGGGGTGTCATAGGTGGGTTCTCTGTCGGTCGTACCAGTAGGATGAGGGAGTAACTAGCGGCGATACCTCCCGGCGCGTTCCGTAGCGCCCGCGCGTGGGCCCCCGTAACTCTCGAGCAGACAGTGTTCCGGAGCTCGGGCAGACAGTGTCTGAGGGCCTCACGCGTGCGACCGCACTGTGCCGGGAGGATCAGCAAGTAAGGAGAGCTACCGACCAGTGGCTGCCATGGACTCCAACGCAGACGGCTCGACCCAGCCCAAGTCAGGCAAGCCGACGTCGTACGGTGCCGACTCCATCACCGTCCTCGAGGGCCTCGAGGCGGTTCGCAAGCGCCCCGGCATGTACATCGGTTCCACCGGTGAGCGCGGCCTGCACCACCTGATCTGGGAGGTCGTCGACAACTCGGTCGACGAGGCGATGGCCGGATACGCCTCGCGGGTCGATGTCACCCTGCTGGCCGACGGTGGTGTCGAGGTGGTCGACGACGGCCGCGGTATCCCGGTCGCGATGCACGCCCAGGGTGTGCCCACCATCGAGGTGGTCATGACCCAGCTGCACGCGGGCGGCAAGTTCGACGGCGAATCGTATGCGGTGTCGGGTGGTCTGCACGGCGTCGGCATCTCGGTGGTGAACGCGCTGTCCACCCGGCTGCAGGCCGATGTGGACACCGACGGTTACCACTGGACGCAGGAGTACAAGGACTCCAAGCCGGGCAAACTGGTGCAGGGTGCCGCGACCAAGCGCACCGGTACCACCATCAAGTTCTGGCCGGACCCGGACATCTTCGAGACCACCACCTTCAGCTTCGAGACCGTGGCGCGCCGCCTGCAGGAGATGGCGTTCCTGAACAAGGGCCTCACCATCACGCTGACCGATCAGCGGGTGGCCGAAGGCGACGTCATCGACGAGGTGGTGAGCGAAACCGCCGAGGCGCCCAAGCATCTCGACGAGAACGCCCCGGCCGCCGAGCCGAAGGTGAAGACCCGGACCTACCACTACCCGGGCGGGCTCGAGGACTTCGTCAAGCACATCAACCGGACCAAGACGCCGATCCACAACTCGATCGTCGCGTTCACCGGTAAGGGCACCGGCCACGAGGTCGAGGTCGCGATGCAGTGGAACTCGGGTTATTCCGAGTCCGTCCACACCTTCGCCAACACCATCAACACCCATGAGGGTGGTACGCACGAGGAGGGCTTCCGCGCGGCGCTCACCACGGTGGTGAACAAGTACGCGAAGGACAAGAAGCTCATCAAGGAGAAGGAAGGCAATCTCACCGGTGACGACATCCGTGAGGGTCTCGCCGCCATCGTGAGCGTGAAGATCGCCGACCCGCAGTTCGAGGGCCAGACCAAGACCAAGCTCGGCAATACCGAGGTGAAGTCGTTCGTCCAGCGCACCTGCAACGAGCACATCTCGCACTGGTTCGAGGCCAACCCGGCCGACGCGAAGACCATTGTGCAGAAGGCGGTCTCGTCGGCGCAGGCTCGGGTCGCGGCCCGTAAGGCGCGTGAGCTGGTCCGCCGCAAGTCGGCCACCGATCTGGGCGGCCTGCCCGGCAAGCTGGCGGACTGCCGCTCCAAGGATCCGAGCAAGTCCGAGATCTACATCGTGGAGGGTGACTCCGCCGGTGGCTCGGCCAAGTCCGGCCGCGACTCGATGTACCAGGCGATCCTGCCGCTGCGCGGCAAGATCATCAATGTCGAGAAGGCGCGCATCGACCGCGTGCTGAAGAACACCGAAGTGCAGTCCATCATCACCGCGTTCGGCACCGGCATCCACGACGAGTTCGATATCGCCAAGCTGCGCTATCACAAGATCGTGCTGATGGCCGACGCCGACGTGGACGGCCAGCACATCTCGACCCTGCTGCTCACCCTGCTGTTCCGCTTCATGCGCCCGCTGGTCGAGCACGGTCACGTGTTCCTGGCCATGCCGCCGCTGTACAAGCTGAAGTGGCAGCGCTCCGAGCCGGAGTTCGCCTACTCCGACCGTGAGCGCGACGGGCTGCTGGAGCGCGGTCTGGCGGCCGGCAAGAAGATCAACAAGGACGACGGCATCCAGCGCTACAAGGGTCTCGGCGAGATGAACCCGAAGGAGCTGTGGGAGACCACCATGGATCCGAGCGTGCGCGTGCTGCGTCTGGTCACGCTGGACGACGCCGCCGCGGCCGACGAGCTGTTCTCGATCCTGATGGGCGAGGACGTCGAAGCCCGGCGCAGCTTCATCACTCGGAATGCCAAGGACGTGCGGTTCCTGGACGTGTAGTCGCCTGGGGAGACGGAGGGATTTGAACCCCCGGTCTCCCTCAGGGGTTCAAATCCCCTATCCCCGCCTGCACTCGGATCGCCCCAAAAGACTTCCTACGGAGACCAATTCATGACTGAGACTTCGCTTCCGCCCTCGGGTGGCGACCGCATCGAGCCGGTCGACATCCAGCAGGAGATGCAGAACTCCTACATCGACTACGCCATGAGCGTGATCGTCGGCCGCGCGCTGCCGGAGGTCCGTGACGGTATGAAGCCGGTGCACCGGCGCATCCTGTACGCGATGTACGACAACGGGTATCGGCCCGACCGCGGTTACGTGAAGTCCGCGCGCCCGGTCGCCGACACCATGGGTAACTATCACCCGCACGGTGACTCGGCCATCTACGACACCCTGGTGCGTATGGCGCAGCCGTGGGCGCTGCGGTATCCGCTGGTCGACGGTCAGGGCAACTTCGGTTCGCGCGGTAATGACGGCGCGGCCGCCATGCGTTACACCGAGTGCCGTCTGACGCCGCTGGCGATGGAGATGCTGCGCGAGATCGACCACGAGACGGTCGATTTCGTTCCCAACTACGACGGCAAGACCCAGGAACCGGTCGTGCTGCCGAGCCGGGTTCCGGCGCTGCTGATGAACGGCTCCAACGGCATCGCCGTCGGTATGGCCACGAACATCCCGCCGCACAACCTGACCGAGCTGGCCGAGGCCATCTACTGGGCGCTGGACAACCACGAGGCCGATGAGGAGGCCACCCTCGCGGCGTGCATGGAGCGGGTGAAGGGTCCGGACTTCCCGACCTCGGGCCTGATCGTCGGCACCCAGGGCATCCACGACGCGTACACCACCGGCCGTGGTTCGGTGCGCATGCGTGGTGTGGTGGAGATCGAGGAGGACAGCCGGGGGCGCACCACGATCGTCATCACCGAGCTGCCGTACCAGGTCAACACCGACAACTTCATCAACGCGATCGCCGAACAGGTGAAGGACGGCAAGATCGCGGGTGTCTCCGACATCCACGACGAGTCCTCGGACCGCGCGGGTCTGCGCATCGTGGTGACGGTGAAGCGCGACGCCATCGCCAAGGTGGTGTTGAACAACCTCTACAAGCACACCCAGCTGCAGACCTCGTTCGGCTGCAACATGCTGTCGATCGTCGACGGGGTGCCGCGCACGCTGCGCCTGGACCAGATGATCCGGCTGTATGTCAGCCACCAGTTGGAAGTCATCATCCGCCGGACCCGCTACCTGCTGCGCAAGGCGGAGGAGCGGGCCCACATCCTGCGCGGTCTGGTGAAGGCGCTGGATCAGCTGGACGCGGTCATCGCCCTGATCCGCCGCTCGGCCGACACCGAGACCGCGCGTACCGGCCTGATGCAGTTGCTGGAGATCGACGAGATCCAGGCGACCGCGATCCTCGATATGCAGCTGCGCCGTCTGTCGGCTCTGGAGCGGCAGAAGATCCTCGACGAGTTGGCCAAGATCGAGGCCGAGATCGCGGACCTCAACGACATCCTGGCCAAGCCGGAGCGTCAGCGCGCCATCGTCCGTGACGAATTGGCCGAGATCGTCGACAAGTACGGCGACGACCGGCGCACCAAAATCATCGCGGCCGACGGCGACGTGCAGGACGAGGATCTGATCGCCCGCGAGGACGTGGTCGTGACGATCACCGAGACCGGCTACGCCAAGCGCACCAAGACCGACCTCTACCGTTCGCAGAAGCGCGGCGGCAAGGGCGTGCAGGGCGCGGGCCTCAAGCAGGACGACATCGTCAAGCACTTCTTCGTCACCTCGACTCACGACTGGCTGCTGTTCTTCACCAACAAGGGCCGGGTGTACCGGGCCAAGGCGTACGAGCTGCCGGAGGCCAACCGCACCGCGCGCGGCCAGCACGTGGCGAACCTGCTGGCGTTCCAGCCGGACGAGAAGATCGCCCAGGTCATTCAGCTGAAGTCGTACGAGGACGCGCCGTACCTGGTGCTGGCCACCCGCAAGGGTCTGGTCAAGAAGTCCAAGCTGACCGACTTCGACTCGAACCGGACCGGCGGCATCGTGGCGGTCAATCTGCGCGATGAGGACGAATTGGTCGGCGCCGCACTGTGTTCGGCCGATGACGATCTGCTGCTCGTGTCGGCGCACGGTCAGTCGATCCGCTTCAACGCCAATGACGAGGTGCTGCGCCCGATGGGCCGCGCCACCTCCGGCGTGCAGGGCATGCGCTTCAACGCCGACGACGAACTGTTGTCGCTCAACGTGGTTCGCGACGCGGAGGGCATCTATCTGCTTGTCGCGACGGCGGGCGGGTACTCCAAGCGCACGGCCATCGACGAGTACACGGCGCAGGGTCGCGGCGGCAAGGGTGTGCTGACGATTCAGTACGACGAGAAGCGTGGCAGTCTGGTCGGTGCGCTCATTGTCAATGACGACGACGAGCTGTACGCGATCACCTCCGGCGGCGGTGTCATTCGCACACTGGCGCACCAGGTTCGTAAAGCGGGTCGTCAAACCAAGGGCGTCCGGTTGATGAACCTGGGTGAGGGCGATACTTTGCTCGCGATCGCTAGGAACGCGGATGAGCCCGACCAGGTTGCCGAAGATGACACCAGCGGTTCGGCGAAGCAGTAGTTTCTCCACAGCAGCGGCGGCACAACGGATCGAAGGATTCACCATTGACCACGAATCAGCCGAATGACCAGCGAGGTCACGCCAATGGCGTGACCGAGAGAATCGCCCCGTCCCCGATTCCGCCGCGGCCCATTCCGCGGCCGGGCGCGCAGGACGGTGGAACGCCGCAGAATTCCGAATTGCCGGACAAATCCGGTGATTCGCCCGCCGAGGCCCCTGGGGCCGACGCGGCGTCCGCCGCTCCGGAGGCGGACGGGCAGGGCGGTTCGCCCTTCCAGGAGGGCTGGTCGCAGCTGCCGCAGCGGGAGCCGCAGTCCAACCTGTACCGGCCGGGCCAGTCCCCGACGGCCGGTCGGCCGGGTTCCAACCCGAGCCTGGGCGGCGGCGGCCTGTCCGGGAACGGCGGCGGCCTGAACGCCGGCGTCTCCAACGCCCGCACCACCGCCGACCTGGCGGCCAAGGCGGCGCGCAAGGAGGCTGCCATGGTGAAGTCCGTCGGCATCGACGGACCGACCCGCAGCATCGCCCGCCCGGAACTGGTCAAGGATCTGCCGGATCTGTCCGAGCTGCGGCACCCGCTGCCGCCGCCGGACCCGATCGCGCCGGCCGGTCCGGTCTCGCCGTCCGCTCCCGCGGCGGTGGCGCAGGCCGCGGCCACCGGTGAGCCGCTGCGCGCCACCGTGCAGCTGCGTCACATCGACCCGTGGTCCACGCTGAAGGTCTCGCTGGTGATCAGCGTGGCCATGTTCTTCGTGTGGATGCTGGCGGTCGGTCTGCTGTATCTGGTGCTGGAGGGCATGGGCGTCTGGGAGCGCCTGAACTCCACCTTCACCGACATGGTCTCGGACAACTCCAGTTCGGCGCTCATCGACGCGGGCACGGTCTTCGGCTACGCCGGTGTGATCGGTCTCATCAATGTGGTGCTGCTGACCGCGCTGTCCACGGTCGGGGTGTTCGTCTACAACCAGTGCACCGATCTGGTCGGCGGCATCCAGGTCACCCTGTCCGATCCGGACTAGGAAACCGCTGTTTCGATCCGCCCGCGACGGCCGGTCAGCCTTGCTTCCGCAAGCCGCTGACCGGCCGTTTTGGTTATCGGTGCCGACGTACGGTAATCTTCTGCCTCGTTCGAGTCACACACTTCGAACACCCACTAAGGGCCTATAGCTCAGGCGGTTAGAGCGCTTCGCTGATAACGAAGAGGTCGGAGGTTCAAGTCCTCCTAGGCCCACCCACAGGTAAAGAACGAACTGCCTTCCCAGGGGCCTTAGCTCAATTGGCAGAGCACTGCCTTTGCAAGGCAGGGGTTAGGGGTTCGATTCCCCTAGGCTCCACTCTCATAAGCCGCAGACCGCTTCGGTCTGCGGCTTCTGTCGTTGCAGTACTGTGGGATTCATGAAATTCGTCCTCACGATCGTGATCGCCGCCGCCGTCGTTTTCGGGATCAGCAAGCTGCGTCAGCGCAATGACGCCGATCTCTGGCATGAGGTCACCACCCGCTGAAATTCGCTGTGACACGGAACAAGCGGCGGTTTTCCCTCTGATTCACGCCGTATCGTCAAGTCATGGCGTCCACTGAGATCTCCGAGCTGGTGCGGTCCGTGGTCGAGCCATATCTGTTGAGCGGACCGCGCCGGTACAACCGGCATCAGGTCGCGGATCTGACCGGGTTGCCCAACAATGTCACCCGCCGCTTGTGGGTGGCGTTGGGTTTCCCGGCCGACCCGGACGACGAGGCCGTGGAGTACAGCGACTCCGATATCGAGGCCGCCCAGACCTTCGCCAAGCTGCACGTGCTGGCCACCGCCGATACCCACCGCCAGACGACGGCGGCGCGCACGCTGGGGCGGTCGATGGCGCGGCTGGCGGAGTGGCAGGTCGATCTGGTGACCGAGGAGATCCTGGACCGGATCACGACCATCACGCGCGAGCAGCCGGACATCGATCCGAAGGAAGCCGCGCGTATCGCCACCGACGAGGTGGTCACCGAATTCGAGACTTTGCAGCGCTACGCCTTCCGCCGGCACCTGGACGCGGCGCTGGCGCGGTCGCTGGACGGGGGAGCGGCGGCGGGGGACACGGTTCGGGTGCTGGCCGTCGGATTCGCCGACATGGTCGGCTACACCCGCCTGACCCGCCACCTGGAGGCCGATGAGCTGTCGGCGCTGC
The DNA here is from genome assembly GCF_053602115.1 of Nocardia sp. NPDC004582. Classification (NCBI taxonomy): domain Bacteria; kingdom Bacillati; phylum Actinomycetota; class Actinomycetes; order Mycobacteriales; family Nocardiaceae; genus Nocardia; species Nocardia sp. NPDC004582. Next base: position 7,739 of record NZ_JBSGCY010000103.1, read on the forward strand.
TGGAGGCCTTCGAGACGGCCACCAGCAACGCCATCGTCGCCAATGGCGGCTGGGTGATCAAGAACGTGGGTGACGAGGTCATGTTCGCGGCCGCGACGGCCACCGACGGGGCGCGGATCGCGATCGCGGTGCAGGAGGCCGCCATCGCCTCGCACGGCGTCACCCAGGAGTTGCGGGTGGGTCTGGCCTATGGGGAGGTGCTGCAGCGCTTCGGCGACCTCTACGGGTCGACGGTGAACACGGCGGCGCGGCTCACCGGTGTGGCCCGCCCGGGCACGGTGTTGGTGGACGACGGGGCGGCGGCGGCCATCGAGGCGGATCACGATTTCACGCTGCGGCATCTGGCCACGGTGCGGGTGAAGGGCATCAACCGGCTGTACGGGCATGTGCTGCGCCGCAATGAGATTCGACCGCTGATCTGAGTGGCGATTCGTCCGCTGGTCCGAATGATCCCCGCGCGGGCGTACTCCGGGAATGGGGGCGGGCCTCGGCGAAGGGGGGGAGTTAGCCGAGGCCCGCGTAAGGTCGGCCCGGGGGGGAGGGGCCGACGGGAACGATCCTACGCGACGAATTCGGATTGTGTGGCTATCGGGGCATCGCGTTCAAAGATTTTTTCGAGGAAAGAGCGCGGTTTTCCGGCGGCGGGCTCGACATCGTGACCGGAATGCGTCCTTCGTCGAATTCCGTTCGAGTAGTTGACGACTCGTGATCCGGGCCGTCGTTCGCGCCGCCACTGGTGAAACTGGGATGACTCACTCCGCCGATCCGGGCATACTGGCCAGGCGCCTCCGATCGTGTTCGACCGCATCTGTGCAGTTCAGAACAGGAGAATCATGCCCGACGCCATAGTCGCCGAGGGTCTGGTCAAGAGGTACGGCCATTTGGTCGCCCTCGACGGCCTGGACCTCTCGGTTCCCGAAGGCACCGTGACCGCCCTGCTCGGTCCCAACGGCGCCGGCAAGACCACCACCGTGCGCGTGCTCACCACGCTGCTGATTCCCGACGCGGGTCACGCCGTGGTCGCCGGGGTAGACGTCCTGAAGGACCCGCAGCTGCTGCGCTCCCGCATCGGCACCTCCGGCCAGTACGCCGCGGTCGACGAATACCTCACCGGCTTCGAGAATCTCGAGATGGTGGGCCGCCTCTATCACATGGGGGTGCGGCGCAGTAAGGAGCGAGCGCGCGAGCTGCTGGACCGCTTCCGCCTCGCCGACGCCGCCGACCGCCCGGTCAAGGGCTACTCCGGTGGTATGCGCCGCCGTCTGGACCTGGCGGGCGCGCTGGTCGCGAATCCGCCGGTGCTGTTCCTGGACGAACCCACCACCGGCCTGGATCCCCGTGCGCGCCTGGACCTCTGGGACGTCATCGAGGAACTGGTGGCGGGCGGCACCACGCTGCTGCTGACCACCCAGTACCTGGAGGAGGCGGACCGGCTGGCCGACTCCATCGCGGTCATCGACCACGGCCGGGTGATCGCGGAGGGCACCTCCGACGAGCTCAAGGCGATGGTGGGCGGCGACCGGATCGAGCTGGTCGTCGATCACGTCGACAACCTCGCGGTGGCACGGCGGGCGCTGGAAGGCCTGGCGCACGGCGAGATTCGGCTGGAGCCGGGGCTGCGGCGGATCATCGTGCCGGTCGAGGACGGGTCGCAGGCGCTGGTGGACGCGATCGGGCAGCTGAGCAGGCACGAGGTGAAGATCCACGACGTGGGTCTGCGCCGGCCCTCGCTCGACGATGTGTTCCTGTCCCTGACCGGACACGAGGCCGAGGAGCTGATCAACGGCAATCGATCCGCCGCGGAGAAGGAGGGGGCCCGATGAGCGCCGCGCTCGCCGTCGCCGAAAAGCCTTCGCTCGCACAGCGACTGGCCATGGTGGTGACCGACAGCATCACCGTCACCAAACGCAATGTGATCAAGATCCGCCGGGTGCCGGACGTGCTGATCTTCTCGACGCTGTCGCCGATCATGTTCGTGCTGTTGTTCGCCTACGTCTTCGGCTCCTCGATCCAGCTGCCGGGCACGTCCTATCGGGAGTTCCTGATCGCGGGCATCTTCGCCCAGACCGTGGTGTTCGGCGCGACGTTCACCGGTCTGAGCCTGGCCGAGGACATGCAGAAGGGCATCATCGACCGGTTCCGGTCGCTGCCCATGGCCCCGTCGGCGGTGCTGATCGGGCGCACGCTCTCCGATGTGGTCATCAATGTGGTGAGCCTGGTGGTGATGTCGCTGACCGGTCTGCTGGTGGGCTGGCGGATCCGCGGCTCGTTCCTCGACGCGGTGCTGGCGTACGTGCTGTTGCTGCTGTTCGCGTACGCGGTGTCGTGGATCATGGCGGTGGTCGGCCTGCTGGTGCGCGCGCCGGAGGTCTACAACAACGCCAGCTTCATGGTGATCTTCCCGCTCACGTTCATCGCCAACACCTTCGTGCCGACCGCGAACCTGCCGGCGGTGTTGCGTGTTGTGGCGGAATGGAATCCGGTGTCGGCGGTGACGCAGGCGACGCGTGACCTGTTCGGCAACACCAGTCCGATGGGGCCGAGCGCGGATGTCTGGCCCATGCGGCATCCGGTCGCGACGACCCTGATGTGGGTCGTCGTGATCCTGGCGATCTTCGTGCCCCTCGCACTGAAGCAGTACAAGCGCTCGGTGAGTCGCTGAGTGGTTTTCGGCGATTCACCGAGGGCTTCAGTGGTTCACGAGGTCCGGCGAGGGCGCTGAACCGTTGCGCGAGTAGCCCAGACGCGGCGGTTCGGCGGCCGGCGCCACCGGTTGCGGACGTTTGTTCACGAAGAACGCGATGACACCGCCCGCGATCGCGACGAGGGCGGCCACGATGACCTTGTTACGAACGCTCCCCAGCTCCATCCGACCATGCTGGCACAGCAAGACAATTCGTGCACGGACGGGGGCGCTCAGCGGTTACTCGACGGTAACGCTCTTGGCCAGGTTGCGCGGCTTGTCCACATCCCGGCCCAGCGCCATGGCCGTGTGATAGGCCAGCAATTGCAACGGAATCGTGAGGATGATCGGGTCCAGTTCCGGGCACACGGCCGGAACCCGGATCACCGCGTCCGCCAGCCCATCCGGCAGTTCGGTATTGGTGACCGCGATGACCGGGCCGCCCCGCGCCTTGATCTGCTCGATGGTGGTGATGTTCTTGGCCAGCAGTTCGTCGCCGGGCACCAGCACGATGGAGGGCATCTCCGCGTCGATCAGCGCCAGCGGCCCGTGCTTGAGCTCGGAACCCTGGTACGCCTCGGCGTGGATGTAGGAGATCTCCTTCAGCTTCTGCGCGCCCTCACGGGCCACCGGCCAGGCGCGCACCCGGCCGATGAAGAACATGCTGCGCGCCTTGGCGAATCGCGACGCGATATCGGCGACCACGTCCTCTTCGGCCAGCACCGCGTCGATGGCGTCGGGCAGCGCGCGCAGCCCGGACACGATGCGCTCGCCCGCCGCGGCCGACAGATCCCGCACCCGGCCCAGCAACAGGCCCAGCATGGCGAAGGACACGGTCATATTGGTGAGCGCCTTGGTGGAGGCCACCGACACCTCGGGGCCCGCGTGCAGGAACACGCCCGCGCCGCACTCCCGGGCGATGGCGCTGCCCACGACGTTCACCGCGCCGATGACGCGACCGCCCTTACGCTGCAATTCCTGAACGGCGGCAAGGGTATCCAGGGTCTCGCCGGACTGGCTGATGGCCACGTACAGCGCGTCCGGGTCCACCACCGGATTGCGGTAGCGGAACTCCGAGGCGGGCTCGGCGACAGCGGGAATCCGGGCCAGCTCCTCGACCAGCTGCGCGCCCAGCTGACCGGCGTAATAGGCGGAGCCGCAGCCCAGGAACACCACCTTGCTGATGCCGCGCAGCTCGCGCGCGTCCATATTGAGGCCGCCCAGGTGGGCGGTGGCGAAGCGTTCGTCGAGGCGGCCGCGCAGCGCCCGGCGGACGGCGTCGGGCTGTTCGGCCATTTCCTTGCGCATGAAGTCGGGGTACCCGCCCAGCGCGTAGTCCTCGGCCGCCATATCGATGGTGGTGGGGATCTTGTCGGTGCGGCGGGCCTCGAGACCCAGTGTGCTGGTGCGGAATTCGTCGGCGCGGACGGTGGCCAGCTCGCCGTCGTCGAGGAACACCACGCGCTGGGTGTGATGCACCAGCGCGGCCACGTCGGAGGCCACGAACATCTCGCCGTCGCCGACGCCGAGCACGATGGGGGAGCCGTTGCGGGCCACCACCAATTCGTCGGGGCGGCGGGCGTCGAGCACCAGCAGGCCGAAGGTGCCCTCGACCCGGCGCATGGCGGTGCGGACCGCGTCCTCCAGCGTCTCGGCGCCCTCCAGGGCGGCGGCCACCAGGTGCGCGATGGCCTCGGTGTCGGTGTCGGAGACGAATTCCACGCCCTCGGCGGTCAGCGCGGCGCGCAGGACCTCGGCGTTCTCGACGATGCCGTTGTGCACGACCGCGATCCGGCCGGACCCGTCGGTGTGCGGGTGCGCGTTGGCGTCGGAGGGCTCGCCGTGGGTGGCCCAGCGGGTGTGGGCGATGCCCACATTGCCGCGCAGCCGGGCGGCTTCGGCGTCGGCCTTGTCGCGCAGGTCCTGGACCCGGCCCTGGGTCTTGGTGATCCGCAGCCGGCCGCGGTGCGGCACGGCCAGGCCCGCGGAGTCGTAGCCCCGGTACTCGAGCCGGTGCAGGCCCTCCAGCAGGACCGGGACGGCTTCACGATGACCGATGTAACCGACGATTCCACACATTGCGCGACGGACTCCTACCCGTAGACGATGCGACGCAGCTGTCGTTCGGTGAAGTCGGGGGCGGCGACCCGGCGCTGCGCGAGCTCGGCCGCCAGGCGCTGCCAGATCTCGGCATTGCGGACCTGACGGCTCTGCAGTTCGGCGTGTCTGCGGCGCACGAACTGCTCGGCGGTCTCGTCGAAGTATCCGACGACATCGGCGACCACACGGGCCGCGACGGCGGGCGGCAGGCCGGTGGAGGCCGCCACATGGCGGACCAGATCGACCGGATCCCCGTCATTCACTCGACCGAACATGCCATGCCGGGACTGTTTCCGCCACTTCTGTGCCCGAATCCGGGCAGGGAATCACATATCGCGGCGGATTCCGGGGCTTCGTGTGTGCCGCTTCGTCGCGGCCGCGCGCCCTGCACCTATCCTGGCGGCGTGACCTCACCGAATCAGACCGCAGTGGCGACGTTGCACACGAACCACGGCGACATCAAGATCTCGCTCTTCGGTAACCACGCTCCCGCCACCGTCCGCAATTTCCTCGGACTGGCCGACGGCTCCAAGGCGTACAGCACCAAGAACGCCGCGGGCACCGACTCCGGGCCGTTCTACGACGGCTCGATCTTCCACCGGGTGATCGACGGCTTCATGATCCAGGGCGGCGACCCCACCGGCACCGGCCGCGGCGGGCCCGGCTACGAGTTCAAGGACGAATTCCACCCGGAGCTGCGTTTCGACCGCGGCTACCTGCTCGCCATGGCCAACGCCGGGCCCGGCACCAACGGCTCCCAGTTCTTCATCACCGTGGGCCCGCAGCCGCACCTGAACCGCCGCCACACCATCTTCGGCGAGGTCCTCGACCCCGATTCCCGCAAGGTGGTCGACGCCATCGCCACCATCGCCACCGACCGCGGCGACCGCCCCAAGGACGACGTGGTGATCAACAGCATCACCATCGCCTGACAACGGCCCTCCCGAAACGGCCTGCGAAGAGGAACCCCATGCAGCCCCAGCCGCCCGCCCCGGCCTGCTACCGCCACCCCGACCGGCCCACCGGTCTGGCCTGCACCCGGTGCGGGCGTCCGGCCTGCCCCGAATGCCTCACCGCGGCCGCGGTCGGCCAGCACTGCGTGGAGTGCGTCAAGCAGGGGCACGACGATGTCCGTCCGGTCCGCAACGCGGCCGGGGCGACGCTGTCGCGGATCTCGCAGCCGTACGTCACCTACGCGCTGATCGCGATCAATGTGATCGTCTTCGCGGTCACCGCGGCGCAGGCGCACAGCCTGATGGACAACAAGCGTTCCCCGCTGTTCTACGACTGGGTGCTGGTGCCGGGCTTCGTCGGCTACGACGGCGGCTGGGCCCGGGTGCTCGGGTCGGGCTTCCTGCATTACGGGCCGATCCACCTGCTGGCCAATATGTTCGCGCTCTACGTGCTCGGCCCGTACTGCGAGGTGGCGCTGGGCCGGGCCCGCTTCGTGGCGGTCTACTTCACGTCCTTGCTGGGCGGTTCGGCCGCGATCACCGCGCTGTCGGATCCACTGACCGCGTCCGCGGGCGCCTCGGGGGCGATCTTCGGGATCTTCGGCACGGTCGCGGTGATCATGCTGCGGATCCGCCAGAACCTCACCCAGATCGCGGTGCTGCTGGGGATCAACCTGGTGATCACCTTCTCGGTGCCCGGCATCTCGGTGTGGGGGCACCTGGGCGGACTGCTCGCGGGCACACTCGCCACCACGGGAATCCTGTATCTGCCGCGTTGGATCGGGATCCGCGACGCCCGCCGGGCGTCGACCGTCGGCTGGGTGGCGGTCGCGGCGGTGGCGCTGGCCGCGGTGCTGGTCACCGTGCTGGCCGCGCCGACCCTCTGACCAACGCGCCGGGCGGGACCGCCTAGCGCGACAGGTGGACGCGCAGCGCCTCGAGAACTTCGTCGGGGTGCGTCCCCAGATCCCAGCGGCCGAAGATCAGCAGCCGCTCCTCACCGGAGTTGTCCACATCCATCTCCAGCATGGGCATCCGACGGCCCAGCCGCCGGTAGTGCACGACCCGGACCCGCAGGATCTGCTCGGGTGTGAAGCGCTGCGGCCCGGTCAGGCCGCGCACCACGATATGCACCGGGTCGCCGGGTTCGACCGCGAGCCGCGGGCGTTGCCGCACGCCGAGGGCGGTCAGGCCGAGCAGTCCCAGCGCGGCCAGCCCGATGAGCAGGCGGCCGGGACCGTCCGTCGAAACGATCGCGGCCACGGCCAGCACCACGCCGCCGATGCCGCAGGCCACCAGCGCGGCCGGGGGTGTGGACCAGGAGAGTTTCGACTCGGGGTCGGTGGCGGTCACTGTCCCCACTCTTTCCTCGAGTTGTCCACAGGCTCATCCACAGGTGTGCATGAATGACAATGGTGTAAGCCACATTCCCGGGGGAGCGGGCCACCCGTGCGGGGCATTCAGCGCCAGCGCATGGTCATGATCAGACCGACCACCATCAGGCCGAATCCGATCAGGAAGTTCCAGGCGCCCAGATCGCTCATCCAGTGGATCTGCTCGTTGGCCAGGTAGTAGACGAGCAGCCACACCAGGCCCGCGAGCATGAAGCCCAGCATGATGGCGACGTACCAGACCGGCGACGGACCCGCGGTCTTCACCCGCACCGGCGTCCGGCTGGCCGGGTTGATCGTGTAGTCGTTCTTCTTGCGGACCTTAGACTTCGGCATGACGTCCTCGTTTTCGGCGTTCTGTCTGCATAGACATTATCCCGGCAACCCTGGGGAAAGTGTCGTTGGGGAGGGCGCGGGGCGATTGTGGCGACACGGTTGGCGGTATTGCGTGCGACGGCGGGAGCACCGCCAACTACTCTCGAATCATGCGTGTACTGGTCGTCGACAACTACGACAGCTTCGTGTTCAACCTGGTTCAGTATCTCGGACAGCTGGGTGTGGATGCCGAGGTCTGGCGCAATGACGATGCTCAGCTCGCGGATGTGGACAAAGTTGTGCAGGACTTCGACGGGGTGCTGATCAGCCCCGGTCCCGGCACGCCCGACCGCGCGGGCGCGAGCATCGAACTGGTGCACGCCGCCGCCCGGCACGCCACCCCGCTACTGGGCGTGTGCCTCGGGCACCAGGCCATCGGAGAAGCCTTCGGCGCCACCGTGACCCGCGCCCCCGAACTGCTGCACGGCAAGACCAGCAGCGTCTTCCACATCGGGGCGGGCGTCCTGGCCGGGCTGCCGGATCCGTTCACCGCCACCCGCTACCACTCCCTGACCGTCCTCGAGGAGACCATGCCGCCGGAGCTGGAGGTGCTGGGCCGCACCGAATCCGGCATCGTCATGGCCCTGCGGCATCGCGATCTGCCCATCCACGGTGTGCAGTTCCACCCCGAATCCGTGCTCACCCAGGGCGGGCACCGCATGCTCGCCAACTGGCTGGGCGTGTGCGGTGAGCGGCCGGCGGAGGGGCTGGTGCGGACCTTGGAGGCGGAGGTCGCGGCCCTGGCATGAGCGGTCAGGGGCCGGAGGCGGCAGCTTGCGTAACCACGCAGGCCCCCCGCTCATGCCACCTGGAGGCAGCGTCATGAGGCCGCATGTCATGCTGTCGGTGGCCGTCAGCATCGACGGCTATATCGACGACGCGAGCCCGGATCGCCTGTTGCTGTCCAACGCCGCCGATTTCGATCGGGTCGACGCGCTGCGCGCCGAGTCCGACGCCATCCTGATCGGCGCGGAAACCCTGCGCCGCGACAATCCCCGGCTACTGGTCAACAGCTCGGACCGCCGTCTGCAGCGGGTCGCCGCGGGCAAGCCCGACTATCCGGTGCGGGTGATCGTCACCGCGCGCGGCGAACTCGATCCGGAGCTGCGGTTCTGGCACAGCGGCGGTGAAAGACTGGTCTACACCACCGATTCCGGGGCCGCCCGAATCGGCGACCGGCTCGCCGGACCGGCCGAGGTGGTATCCCTGGGCGCGGCGATCGATTTCGCGGCCCTGCTGGACGACCTGGGCAAACGCGGTGTGGAACGCCTCATGGTCGAGGGCGGCGGCTCGATCCACACCGCCTTCCTGGCCGGTGGACTGGTCGACGAGATCTGGATGGCCGTGGCGCCCTTGGTGGTCGGCGATCCGGCCGCTCCGCGTTTCCTGGGCTCGGCCGCCTACCCGGGCGGTACCGATCACCGCATGCGGCTGGCCGATGTGGCCCGGATCGGGGATATCGCCCTGCTGCACTATCTGCCGAAGGAGGATTCCGATGTCGGATGAGGCACGGCTGGACCGCGGCTGGATGCGGCACGCCATCGGCCTGGCGCGGTTGTGCCCGCACAGCGACACCGCCTTCGCGGTGGGCGCGGTGATCGTGGGCGCGGACGGGGTGGAGATCGAGCACGGCTGGTCGCGGGACACCGACGACAAGGTGCACGCCGAGGAGTCGGCGCTGAACAAGCTGACCGCCGACGATCCACGCCTGCGGCACGCCACCCTGTACAGCACCCTCGAGCCCTGCTCGCAGCGCGCGAGTCAGGATCGGCTGCCGTGCACGGACCGGATTCTGCGGGCCGGGATCCGGCGGGTGGTCATCGCCTGGCGCGAACCCGGCACCTTCGTGGACAACTGCGTCGGGGTGGAGCGGCTGCGCGAGCACGGCGTCGAGGTGGTCGAACTGCCCGATCTGGCCGACGAGGCCATGTCGATGAACCGGCATCTGCGGCTGTAGGTTTCGCCCGCAAGGTTTCACATGAAACAAGACAGGGGTTCGCGGATCGTCCGCGAACCCCTGTTCTCACAATCGAATCCGCGTCACGGCGGGCCCAGCGACAGCACCCCGGTGGTGATGGTCACCGTCTGGGACTTGCCCAGCGACGAGCCCGCGGTCGGCTGCTGGGCCAGGATGCGCCCGACCTCGCCCGCGTTCAGCGTGCTCATGGTGTTCTGGCTGACCTGCCCGTTCCAGCCGCTCTTGCGCAGCATGTCCACGGCCTGCGCCGGGGTCAGGCCGCGCAGGTCGGGCATGGTGATCTGCTCGCCGCTCGACACCTGCACGGTCACCGTGGAGCCCTTGTCGGCCTGGGTGCCCGCGGGCGGGTTGGTGGCGATGACCGTGCCCTTGGGCTGGTTGTTCGGCACCTCCTGGACCACGACCTTGAACAGCGCGGTGTCACCCAGCGTCGACTGCGCGACATCGATCGACTGCCCGACCACATTGGGGACGACCACCTTGTCCGGACCCGAACCGAGGGTGATGGTGACCTGTCCGTCGGAATCGACCTTCTGACCCGCGTCCGGGGCGGACGAGACGACCTTGTCCTTGTCGTCGGCGCTGGAGGCCTCCCGCTTCACCTCGGGATTCATCCGCAGCCCTTGCGAATTCAAGGTCTGCTCGGCCTGCTGCCGGGTGAGCCCGGCCAGCTTCGGCACCGTCACCTGCGACGGTCCCGCGGACACCTGCAGGGTGATGGTGCTGCCCTTGCCCACCCGGGAGCCGCCCAGCGGCTGGGTGGCGATGACATTGTTCAATGCCACCTTCGAGTCGTTCTTCTGCTGGATGGCGACCGTGAAACCGGCCTTCTCCAGATCCCGTTGCGCCAGTTGGTAGTTCTGGTTGGCGACGTCGGGAACGGTGACCTGATCGACCCGGGACCCGGGACCGACCAGCAGCCACAGCAGGATGCCGACCACCGCGACCGCGGCCACCCCGAGGATGCCGATGAGCGCGGTGCGCCGGCGTGGGCCGGCCTCGACGATCTCCTGTTCGGTGGTGTCGTCGCGGCGTTCGACGGTGCGGTAGCTGCGCGGCGGCGGCAGGTCGTCGTCGAGGAAGCCGGTGCGGTCCTCGTCGGTCATGACCATGGGGGCGGTGGGCTTCTGCCCGCCCAGCACCCGGATCAGGTCGGCGCGCATCTCGGCCGCGGTCTGATACCGGTTGGCCGGGTTCTTGCTCATCGCCTTGAGGATCACCGAGTCGAGCTCGCGCGGCACCCCGGGATGCACCTGCGACGGCAGCCGCGGATCCTCCCGCACATGCTGATAGGCGACCGCGACCGGGGAATCACCGGTGAAAGGCGGCTCGCCGGTGAGGATCTCGTAGAGCACGCAGCCCACCGAGTACACATCCGAGCGGGCGTCCACCTGCTCGCCGCGGGCCTGCTCGGGGGACAGGTACTGGGCGGTGCCGATGACGGCGGCGGTCTGGGTCATCGGGTTGGAGCTGTCGGCGAGGGCGCGGGCGATGCCGAAGTCCATCACCTTCACCGCGCCGGCCCGGTTGATCATGATGTTGGCGGGCTTCATGTCCCGGTGCACGATGCCGTTGCGGTGCGAGAAGTCCAGCGCCGCGCATACATCGGCGATGACCTCCATGGCGCGCCGGGGCGGCAGCGGGCCCTTGCCGCGCACGATGTCGCGCAGGGTGTCGCCGTCGACGTACTCCATGACGATGTAGGGCAGCGGCCCGCCGTCTATCTCGGCCTCACCGGTGTCGTACACCGCGACGATGGCCGGATGGTTGAGGGCGGCCGCGTTCTGCGCCTCACGCTTGAAGCGCAGGTAGAACGTGGGGTCGCGGGCCAGGTCGGCACGCAGCACCTTGATCGCCACATCCCGGCCCAGCCGCAGATCGCGGGCCTTGTGGACCTCGGACATGCCACCGAACCCGATGATCTCGCCCAGCTCGTAGCGGGAGGAGAGGTTCTTCGGGGTCGTCATGGCAATCCTTGCTGCGCGACTGAGGATGAATTGGGGTCCTGTGCGTACACCGGACTGCGGTCACTGCCGGGACTCACCGCGCCGCCGGAATTCCCGCCGCCGGAATTCGCGCCGGGAGTCACTGGCAATGATGGTAGGTCGCCCCCGCCCTGGCCCGGGAACGGCCACCGGTCGGGCTTGGTGGTGGTGGGCTTCACCGCGGTGGTGGTGGGCGGCGTGGTGGTCTTGGGCGGCGTCGTCGTGGTGACCGGCGGCGGGGTGGTGGTCGGCTCGACCGTGGTGGTCGGGGGCGGCTCGACAGTGGTCACCGGGGGCGGCGGCACCGGCCGTTCCCGGGTGGTGGTGGTCGGCGGGACCGTGGTGGTGGTCGGGGTGATCACCGGCGGCGCGACCACCGCGCTGGTGCGCGCGGGCGGCGTGGACTCGTGCGAGGAGCTGCTCATCAGGATGATGGCGACGGCCGCGCCGAGGATCAACGCGCCCACACCCAGTCCGGCGACGACCTTCTGGCCGTTGGTGAATCGGCCCGAGTCGGCGTCCGCCACGCCCGCGACCGTCATCGGTCCGACCGGGGTGCGGGGTCCGGACATGACGGTGGTCTGGGCGGCGGGCGGTTCCATCGGCCCGCGCATCGGCTGCTGCGGCGGCGGGGCGTAGCGGGTGGTGGCCTGGTCGGCCCGCGCGCCCGGGATGATCATGGTCGGTCCGGGCGGCAGCACCCGGGTGGCGCCGGTCATGGCCGCGGACGGGAGGCCGCCGGGCGGCGTGGGCCGGCGACCCGAACGCACCGCGGCCACCGCGTCGGCGAACTCGCCGCCAGTGGCGTAGCGCTGGCCCGGTTCCTTGGCCATGGTGATCTCGATGAGCTCCCGCACATTCGGCGGCAGATCGGCGGGCAGCGGCGGCGGGGTGTCCCGCACATGCTTCATGGCGACGGTCAGCGCGCCGTCGCCGGTGAACGGCCGCTCCCCGGCCAGCGCCTCGTAGCCGACCACGCCGAGCGAGTACACGTCCGAGGCGGCGGTGGCGTCCTCACCGGTGGCCTGCTCCGGCGCGATGTACTGGGCGGTGCCCATCACCATGCCGGTCTTGGTGACCGGGGAGGCGTCCACGGCCTTGGCGATGCCGAAGTCGGTGATCTTCACCTGACCGGTCGGCGTCACGAGAATGTTGCCCGGCTTCACATCCCGGTGCACGACGCCCGCGAGGTGCGCCACCTGCAGCGCGCGCCCGGTCTGCTCGAGCATGTCGAGGCCCTGGGCCACCGAGAGCCGGCTGAGCCGAGACAGCACCGCGTTGAGCGGTTCGCCCTGCACGAATTCCATGACCAGATAGGCGATCTCGCCGCCGGACGGATCCTGTGTCTCGCCGTAGTCGTAAATGCTCGCGATGCCGGGGTGATTCAGCTGCGCGGTGGTCCGCGCCTCGGTACGGAAGCGCTGCCGGAAGGTGGGGTCGGTCGAGAACTCCGCCTTGAGCACCTTCACCGCGACCCGGCGGTCCAGCCGGGTGTCGAGCGCTTCCCAGACCTGGCCCATGCCGCCGGTGGCGATCAGCCGCTGCAGCCGGTACCGGTCCGCGATCATCGCACCGTTGTTCAGCATTCGTGACCCTGTCTACCTTGCACTTTCATTTCGTTCAGCCCCCCAGTCCGGCGTCCAGCACGGCCCGCGCGATCGGTGCGGCCACCGAGCCGCCGGTCGCGGCCAGGGCCCGGTCGCCGCCGTTCTCGACGATGACCGCGATCGCGATCTTCGGGTTCTGCGCCGGCGCGAACGCCATGTACCAGGCGTGCGGCGGGGTATTGCGCGGATCCGAGCCGTGCTCGGCCGTTCCGGTCTTCGACGCGATCTGATACGGGCGCGGCTGCGTCCCTCCCTGCGTGTTCTTCTCCGACTCGAGCATCAGACTGGTGATCTGGGTGGCCACCTGCGGGGTGACCGCCTGGCCCACCGAGGTCGGTTTGGTGGTGCTCAGCGTGCTGAGGTCCGGCGCCTGCAACTGGTCGACCAGGTAGGGCTTCATCCGTACGCCGCCATTGGCGATGGTGGCCGCGATGACCGCGTTGTCCAAGGGGGTCAGGGCCACATCGCGTTGTCCGATGCTGCTCTGGCCCAGCGCCGCGTTGTCGGGAATGTCGCCCACGGTGCTGTCGGTCCACGGGATCGGGATGCTGTTGTGCAGATCCTTGCCGATCCCGAACGCGCTCGCCTCGTCCTTGAGTTTCGCGGTCCCCACCTTGATACCGAGTTCCACGAAAGCGGTGTTACACGAGTACTTGAAAGCGTCTGTCAGCGAAGCGGTTTGGCTGTCGCCGGGACCGCAGTGGCTGCCGTTGTAGTTCTCCAGCGTGGTCTGGGTGCCGGGCAGGGTGATGCGCGGGGCGGCAGTGAACTGGTCGTCCGGTTTCGCAATGCCGTTGGACAGCGCGGCCGCGGTGACCACCACCTTGAACGTCGAACCCGGCGGGTAGGTGGTGGACACGGCGCGATTGATCAGCGGCTTGCCGGTGTCCTTGTCCAGCTGCTTGTAGGTGTCCTCGACCCGGCCGGCGTCGTGCCCGGCCAGGGTGTTCGGATCGTAGGACGGTGTGGACACCATGGTCAGGATCCGCCCGGTGCTCGGCTCGATCGCCACCACCGAACCGGTCAGCTTCTTCGCGGTCAGCTGCTCGTAGGCGACCTTCTGCATGATCGGGTTGATCGTGGTCACCACATTGCCGCCGCGCGGATCCCGGCCCGAGATCAGGTCGATCAGCCGCCGCCCGAACAGCTGGTTGTCCGAACCGTTGAGCACCGAGTCCTCGGTGTGCTCGAGACCGTTGTTGCCGTTCTGCAGCGAGTAGAAACCGGTGACCGGCGCGTAGGCCATCGGATCGGTCGGGTAGGTGCGCAGGTACTTGTAGCGGTCGTCGGTGGCCACCGAACTCGCGAGCACCGTTCCGGCCGCGGAGATCTGCCCGCGCTGACGGGCGTACTCGTCGAGCAGCACGCGATCATTGCGCGGGTCGTTGCGCAGGCTGTCGGCCTTGCCGATGGGGCCGATCTGAACCTGCACGTAGGTGGCGTTGATCAGCAGCGCGACGATCATCGCCATCACCGCCAGCGCCACCCGGCGCAGAGGCGTGTTCACGCGGCACCCCCCTCAGGCTTGCGAATCAACTGGGTCGACGCGTCCGCGATCGGCTCGGCCCGCTTGCGGGCGGGCGCCGGGCGGCGGGCGGCGTCGGAAATCTTGATCAGCACTCCCAGCAGGACGTAGTTCGCCAGCAGCGACGAACCGCCGTACGACATGAACGGGGTGGTCAACCCGGTCAGCGGAATCAGCTTGGTGACCCCGCCGACCACGACGAACACCTGAATGGCAATGGTGAAGGCCAGCCCGGAGGCGAGCAACTTGCCGAAGCTGTCGCGGATAGCCAGCGCGGTGCGGATGCCGCGCACCGACAGGATGCAGAACAGCATGAGGATCACCGCCAGGCCGATCAGGCCCAGCTCCTCACCGATGGCCGCGATGATGAAGTCGGTCTTGGCGAACGGCACCTTCGACGGATTCCCGCTGCCCAGACCGGTTCCCGCCAGACCGCCGGTGGCCAGGCCGAACAGCGACTGCGAGATCTGGTAGCCGGTGCTGGAGTAGTCGTCGAAGGGGTGCAGCCAGGTCGAGACCCGGACCCGCACATGCCCGAACGCGTTGTAGGCGAACACGAATCCGACGGTCAGCAGCACCAGCCCGACCGCCACCCAGCCCACCCGCTCGGTCGCGATGTAGAGCATGCACAGCACGGTCGCGAAGATCAGCAGCGAGGTGCCCAGATCCTTCTCGACCACCAGCACGCCCACCGAGACCACCCACACCAGCAGGATCGGTCCCATATCGCGCATGCGCGGCAACTCCATGCCGAACACGTGCTTGCCCGCACCGGTGAACAGGTCGCGCTTGGACACCAGTACCCCGGCGAAGAACACGATCAGCGCGATCTTGGCGAACTCACCCGGCTGAACACTGAAACCCGGCAGCCGGATCCAGATCTTCGCGCCGTTCACCATGGAGAACCGGTCCGGCAGCAGCGCGGGCAGCGCGAGCGCGACCAACCCGAGCAGGCCGACCGTGTAGGAGTAGCGGGCCAGGCTGCGGTAGTCGCGCAGCGCGATCAACAACCCCATGAAGACCACCATCCCCAACCCCGTCCACAGCACCTGCTGGTTGGCGTCGGGGGAGGGGATGGGCAGGTTGGCGAAGGCGGCGTCCTGAGCCTGCGCTAGGTCGACGCGGTGAATCACCACCAGGCCCAACCCGTTCAGCAGCGCCGCGATCGGTAGTAGGAGCGGATCCGCGAACGCCGCGAACCGCCGCACCGCCAGATGCGCGACGCCGAACAGGGCCAGGTAAGCGGCACCGAGTTTGGCGATCTCCGAGGTGATCGCCTGCTCCTGACTGGCCTCCACCAACACCAGCGACACCGTGGTGATGAGGGCCGCCAGCCCCAGCAACAGCAACTCGACATTGCGCCGGGTGGCGGGCGGCGGCGCAGGAGCGAATCCGCCGGGTGGACTGGGGAAAGCCCCAGTGAACGGCGGTGCCGGTGCGGACATCAGTCCGCCGTCCTGCAGTTCTGCCCCGGGGTCTGCGGTGCCGTGGTGGTGGGAGCGGTGGTGGCCGGCGGGTTCGGCTGCTCGGACTTGTGCTCCAGCGGGTGGTTCTCGCCGGTGCGTTCGCCGCCGGTGAGGCCGCCGGGGACGGCGGTCGGCGCGGCCGGGGTGGTGGTGACCGGGGTGCCCGGCTGGTTCGGGTCGGCGGGCGGAGCCGGCGACGGCGACGGGTTCGGGTTGCTGGGGGCCTGCGCCTTGGTTTCGCACGGCGGCAGCAGTTCGGTGGACACCAGCATGCGGATCTGCTTGATGGCGTCGTCACGCGAGCCCGGCGGCAGGCCCTTGTCGACCGAATCCCGGCCGCTGGGGCGCAGCGCCTCGCGGGTCAGCGAGACACAGCCGGCGGCGAACTTGTCGCCGGGGGCGGCGAGGGTCAGTTCGCCGGCGCGCGTGACGCATCCGACCTGATCCACGTCGCGGATCGAGTAGCCCAGCACCGAACCGGGCAGGCCGCGCAGCACGACCACCTTCTCGCCGTCCACGCCGACGTAGTAGTTGCTGCGAATCATGTTGTAGCCCACGGTGAGACCCGCGCCGACGGCCACCAGCAGGGCCAGCGACAGCGCCAGCCAGCGCAGCTTGTGGCTCTTCTTGGGCGGTTCGGGTTCGGGCTGCTGGGGGCCTGCGCCTTGGTTTCGCACGGCGGCAGCAGTTCGGTGGACACCAGCATGCGGATCTGCTTGATGGCGTCGTCACGCGAGCCCGGC
>NZ_JBSGCY010000104.1:0-24502 GCF_053602115.1 Nocardia sp. NPDC004582
GTCGTCGACGGTGATCCGGACTTCCTCGCCGGTGTTCCACACCGTTTTGCCGTCGCCCTCGAACCGGCCCAGCCGGATCTTGGGGCTCCCAGCCCCTGCTGGCCGACCGCCCGCCGGTGCGCGACACCGCCGCCGCCTACATCTGCCGCGGCTCGGTCTGCGACCTCCCAGTCAGCACGGTCGACGACGTGCGAGCCGGGCTGCTCCCGCCACCCTCGGCCTGATAAACGTCCCGGGGCCTGACAAACGTCCCGGGGTCTGACCAACAGTCTCCGGGCCTGACAAATGTCCCGGGGCCTGACAAACGTCTCCGGGCACGCGCCCAGCCGCTGTCGGTCTAGACCCGGCGAGCGGCACGAACGCCCGGGTCGGTCCGCGGCGTCGAACCGGTACGGCCGCCGGCCAGCATCGCGGCGGGCACCGCCACCAGGACCGCGAGGATGTGCACCGCGCGGAACAGCCCGAGTAGCAATGCGATCGGCGTCCAGCCGGTGAGCACCGCACTCGGGTGGTCGGCGGTGAGCATCGCGCGCACCGGTTCGGCGGCGAGGGAGGCCAAGCCGACCGTGCCCAGGCCGACCGCGAGAATGCGTCGCGCCCACCGGCTTCCGAACAGCATGCGAGCGGCGAGCGCGAACACCGCCAGGTAGATGGCGGCCCGAATGGCCAGCGCGGCCGCGACGCCGGACACCGGGGTGCCTGGATCCTCCAAGGCCCGCGCCGCTCGCAGCAGCGTCTCCGCCACCCCGGCGATCAGCGCGACCACCACCGCCCGATACGCGAGCACCGCCCGCTCGGGCCGCTCCCACCCCGCCGCCGACTTCCGCTCGAACGCGCCGATCTCCTCCATGAACCCACTGTCCGTCCCCCGGCCTCGCCCCGAATCACCCTCGAGTACGAGTCTCCGCCGATCCCGTAGTACGCCAGTCGGATTCGAGCGCCGGCCGACCCCTCCCGGCCCGGAGGGCGGCTGGCGGCACGTGCCGCCCGGAACTCGACGGGTGCGGCTGGGCTGCCTCCGCGTCGCCGATCCCCCAGGCCGCCAGTTGGATTCGAGAGCTCGGTCGAGATTCCCGGCCCGGCCGCGGCGTCGGCGGCACCGGCCGTCGGGACTCGACGGGTGCGGCTGGGCTACCTCAGCGCCTCGCTGAGCCGTGTCTCGGTGCGGCACGCGGGGGTGCCGGAGGTGGGGTGTGCGGCCGGGCTTCAGGTCCGCCGCGAGTGCTGCTGGGGATTGGGCTGGTATAGCCGATGCGCATATTCCGTTGCCGGGAGGGACTGGGCGGTCTTACAGTCCGGGGCGTGTTGAAGTCATCTGTTTTGTCGCAGTATCGCCAGGTCCCGCCGAGTTCGCACCCCACGTTCGCGCGGATGGAATGATCAGCGATCGGCGGGTTTCGGGGGTTGGGGTGCGGCCGGTCGGGGGTCGGCCTGCGGGCCGGTGCCGTTGCGGTGGGTCGACGCGGGGGACGCGGGCGCGGGGGACGACGCCACATCGGTCCAGCCCGGAGTGGGTTCCTTGCGGCCGCGGAGGTGGAGAGTGTCGTGCAGGATCCACTGTGTGCGCTCGGCGTCGGAGGCGGCGTCTATGACCGCCTGAGAGGCGAGGATCCGGCGGGGGACCAGTTTGGCCTCGGTGGTGAGGCGGGCGGCCTCGTTGACCGCGTCGCCGATGACGGTGAATTCCAGGCGGGTGTCGGTGCCGACGTCACCGGCGAAGACACAGCCGCGGGCGATGCCGATGCCCACCTCGAGTTCGCCCAGTGCGGCCACCTCGTCGCGAATCCGGCGGGCCGCCTTCAGCGCCGGGGTGGCGTTGTCGTCGAGGGCGATGGGCGCGCCGAAGATGCACAGCGCCGCATCGCCTTCGAACTTGTTGACCAGACCGTGGTTGTCCTCGGTGGCCGCCACCACGATGGTCAGCAGCCGGTTGAGCTTGGCCACGAAGTCGTGCGGGGCGAGTTCGGTGGCCAGCGCCACCGATCCGGTGACATCCACGAACAGGGCGGTCGCCTCCCGCATATCGCCGGTGAGGCTGGGGCTGCCGGACAGCGCCCGCTCGGCCACCTCGTCGCCCACGTGCCGCCCGAAGACGGTCCGCATGCGCTCCCGCTCACTGAGATTGGCGGCCAGCTCGTTGACCGAATGTTCGAGCCGCCCGATCTCGCTGGTGCTGTTGATGGTCACCCGCGCCTCGAGGTCGCCGTGCGCGATCCGGTCGAGCGCGTCGCGCAGGGTGTGCATGGGCGTGGCCACCGCGCGCGCCAGCGCCGCCGTCGCCACCACGCCCGCGGACAGGCCGACGATGGCGAGATAGATGCCGGTCCGGATGCGGTCGTCACTGTCGGTCGACGGATCCGCGAGCACGGTGATCAGCATGAGCAGCGGCACCGCGCCCGCCACCGCGAAGGTCACCAGCACCCGCGCCAGCACGGTATTGCTCCAGTGCGCGGTCTCGTCGAGCACCTCGGCCACCACCGGAATGGTCGGCCGGATCAACCGGTCCACGATCAGATAGGTGAGCGCCGCCGACTCCAGCCCGCCGAGGGTGAACATCGACAGCACCACCGGGAAACTGCGGTCCTCGGTGGCATGGGCGAAGATGGCGGCCGCCACGATCACGCCCGGCAGCCAGATGGCCAGCGCCCGGATGGTGATCGCGAGCGGCAGCCGCAAGAGCCGTCGCGCCTCGTGCTCGGTGGGCGGCCGGTGCTGATCCAGCCAGCCGAAGTAGTGCCGCCGGTCGCGCACCGCGAGCACGATGCCCGCGAGCGCGCCGATGGCGGGATAGATCGACACCCCGATGAAGGTGGAGATCCAATTCGAACCGAGCCGGCTCAGGAAGCCGCTCAGGAACAGTTCGGTGGTGATCACGGCGAGGCCGCCGAGGTTGCACGCCATGACGACAGCGGAAAGACCCCCCGGCGCCCGCAGCGCCCACAGGATGAGTCTGCTGGTCACGTCGCAGACTTTAGGGAACTTTCGGCCGAGATTGCACCTTTGTGGGGAATTCCTCGATCAGGTCAGCACGACCAGCCAGACCGCGATGTAGTGGCACAGTGCCGCGACCACCGTTGCGGCGTGGAAGAACTCGTGATGGCCGAAGACTT
This sequence comes from Nocardia sp. NPDC004582, assembly GCF_053602115.1. Taxonomy (NCBI): domain Bacteria; kingdom Bacillati; phylum Actinomycetota; class Actinomycetes; order Mycobacteriales; family Nocardiaceae; genus Nocardia; species Nocardia sp. NPDC004582. The sequence continues at coordinate 3,111 of NZ_JBSGCY010000104.1, forward strand.
CCGGCCACGGATCGGGCCAGCGCGCGGCGTACAGGATCCCGCCCACGCTGTAGGCGATGCCGCCCGCGAGCAGCAGCAGCACCGGCGTCCAGCCGACATTGCCGATGAGCGTCCCGGCCACCGGGACGATGGCCCACCCGAGCAACAGATACAGCGGCACCCCGACCCAGCGAGGCGCGGTGGGCCACAGCATCTTCAGTGCCACCCCGGCCAGCGCGCCCGCCCACACGATGGCGAGCAGGACGTTCCCGGCGGTCCCGCGCACCCCCAGCAGCGCGAACGGTGTGTAGCTGCCCGCGATGAACAGGAAGATCATCGAATGGTCGGCCCGCTTCATCCACATGCGGGCGCGCGCGGTCTTCCAGTTCACCCGGTGATAGGTCGCGCTGATCCCGAACACCCCGCACACGGTGATGCCGTAGACCAGCGTCGACCACGCGGCCTTCCCCGACACCGTGCTCGCCACCGACACCAGCACGATCACCGCGATGGCGGCGATACCGACGGCCCAGGCATGGATCCAGCCGCGTAGGCGGGGCTTGATCAGGGTCAGTTCGTCGCGGACGGTTTCGATGAGACCCACCGGTTCGACGGGCTGCACTGCCTCGGCCATAAGTTTCCTCCTCGGTAACCTACGGTACCGTAGGTTAAATGATTCGCGCCCGTCGAGTGGGTGTCGTCACCAAGGGCCTCCCATGTTTCGCGGCTATGTCCCGGTCGCTCCGCCAACCGTTCCGGGAGCGTAGGGTTGCGGCCGTGAAGTTTGTGGGTCAGGTGCGTGGACTCCCATATCGCGTATACGAGGCACGGCTGGCCAGACAGCTGGCGGGCAAGCAGCATCCGCGGCACGTCGCTGTGATGTGTGACGGTAATCGCCGCTGGGCCAGGGAGAACGGGTTCAGCGACATCTCGCACGGCCATCGGGTCGGTGCGCTGAAGATCGCTGAGCTGGTCGGCTGGTGCGGTGAGGCCGGCATCGAGATGGTGACCCTCTACCTGCTCTCCACCGAGAATCTGCGCCGCGATTCCGATGAGCTGGAGACCCTTTTCGAGGTCATCACCGACGTCGTCGACGAACTGTCTGCGCCGGAACAGGATTGGAGTGTCCGCATCGTGGGCGCGCTCGATCAGCTGCCCGCCGAGTTCGCGCGCCGGCTCAGCGAGGCCGCCAAGAGCACCGAGGGCCGCACCGGCGTGCACGTCAACGTGGCCATCGGCTACGGCGGCCGCCAGGAGATCGCCGACGCGGTCCGCTCCCTGGTCCGCCAGGAGATGGACGCGGGCGAGACCGGCGAGGATCTGGTGCAGTCGATCACCGTCGACGCCATCGGCCAGCACCTCTACACCTCCGGCCAGCCCGACCCGGATCTGGTCATCCGCACCTCCGGTGAGCAGCGCTTGTCCGGATTCCTGTTGTGGCAGAGCGCCTATTCGGAGATCTGGTTCACCGAGGCGTACTGGCCGGAGTTCCGGCGCGTGGATTTCCTGCGGGCCCTGCGTGATTACGCGGCCCGGCACCGCCGCTTCGGGGTCTGACCGCCGCTGTCGCGGGTGATCCCGCAACGGTCGGTCAACGGTTCCGTTGCAGTGCAACGGCTTCGGCGTTCGCGGGGCGGTCGCTGCCGTACCGTTTGAGAGTATGAGCGAGCTGCGTGAGGACTCGAGCGGCCTAGCGGAATCCCAGGTCGTCGGCGTGCACTACCTGAGTTATGAGGAATTCGGGCGGAGATTCCTCGAGTACGCCGCCTCGCCGGAGCGGATCGCGGGGGCGTTCGGGAAGCTCACCGGGGAGGCGTTCGACTTCGGGCCGATCGGTGCGGGACCGGGCAAACTGGCCAAACTCTCGGCGACCGTGCGGCTCGGGCAGCCCCGGCTCAATCGTGAAGTGGACGACATCATCTCGTTCGACCTGGTGATCCCGCTCAAGGTCGACCTGCTCATCGACCTCGCGGTGGATCGCTACCCGTTCCGGGTGGACGGCACCATCCACCTGCATCTGACGGTGCGCACCGCCGAACCGCTGCGGGTGCTCATCGAGATCGCCGAACCGCAGCCCAGCAATGTGCGGATCAATGTGGCCAGCGCCACTCGCCGCGGCGAACTGCTGCGCATCATCGCCAGCGTGGATCACGAGATCCGGCGTTTCGTGGCGCGCTACATCGCCACCGAGATCGAGAAGCCGCACATCAAGGCCGCCACCGACATCGATGTGGGCGCGCGCCTGGACGCCGCCTGGACGCTCTGATTCATCGCCTGGACGCTCGGCTCACCGCCATCGCCCCGAGATTCAGAGTTTCCGCAGCCGCAGCCGGTTGATGGTGTGGTCGGAGTCCTTGCGCAGCACCAGCGTCGCGCGCGGCCGGGTCGGCAGGATGTTCTCCACCAGATTCGGCCGGTTGGTGTTGTGCCAGATCTCCTTGGCCTGATTGGTGGCTTCCTGGTCGTTGAAGTTCGCGTAGTGGTGGAAGTGCGAGTTCGGGTCCTGGAAAGCGGTCTTGCGCAGCGACAGGAAGCGCTGCACGTACCACTTCTCGATGTCCTCGATGCGGGCGTCGACGTAGACCGAGAAGTCGAACAGGTCCGACACCATCAGGCGCGGACCGGTCTGCAGCACGTTGAGGCCCTCGACGATGAGGATGTCGGGCTGGCGCACGCAGTGGTGTTCGCCGGGCACGATGTCGTAGGCGATGTGCGAGTACACGGGCGCGCACACCTCGGACGCACCGGATTTCACCTCGGTGACGAAACGCAGCAGCTTGCGCCGATCGTAGGACTCGGGGAAGCCCTTGCGGTGCATGATGCCGCGGCGGGTGAGTTCGGCTGTCGGGTACAGGAATCCGTCGGTGGTGACCAGATCCACCCGCGGATGGTGGTCCCAGCGCGCCAGCAGTGCCTGCAGCACGCGCGCGGTGGTGGACTTGCCGACCGCCACCGAGCCCGCCACGCCGATGACGAACGGCACCTGACGGTCGGGGTGGGTCTCGCCGAGGAAGGTGGCGGTGGCGGCGAACAGCCGCTGGCGGGCCGCGACCTGCAGGTGGATGAGCCGGGCCAGTGGGAGGTAGACCTCGGCGACCTCTTCGAGGTCGATCTGCTCCCCGAGACCGCGCAGGCCGATCAGTTCCTCTTCGGTCAGCACCAGGGGAGTCGCCTTGCGCAGGGTGCGCCACTGCTTGCGGTCGAATTCGACGTAGGGACTGGGCTCGCTCATCCGTGCCATTACTCGTGTCCTTGCATTCGACACTCGTGTCCTTGGATCTGACACTCGCCTCGCGTCGCCAACACTCCACGCATAGCCGAATTGTGCTCGGCTCCAACATCGAGGTGAACACCAGGTGTTGCTACTGGCCGGTAACCAGAGTGGGATGGGCCACATCACAGGTGCCGGGCGTGTCGGGTGAGGCTGCGCGGCACCGGGATCCGGGCCGCTCGAGCGCTGAGAATCACCTAGGGTCGAGCTATGGCAGCGCATCCCCTGGTGACGGAGTACCTGCGGCTCGGATTGGCCTTCGACCGGCTGGAGGAGGGCTTCGTCGACGCCTACACCGGTGACCCGGCCCTGCGCCGCGAGGTCGAGAACGCGCCGAAGCCCGAACCGCGCGAGCTCGCGCACCGGGCCGCGGGACTGCGCAAGGAACTGCCCGACGCGGGCCTGTCCCGGGAGCAGGTCGAATTCCTCGACGTCCACCTGCGCGCGCTGGAATGCTCCGGGCGCAAGTTCGCGGGGGAGGACATCTCCTTCGTCGACGAGGTGAGCGCCTACTTCGACGTGGACATCGCCCCGGGCGACATCGAGGACTATCGCGAGGCGCACCGGCAGCTCGACGAGGTGCTGGCCGGCGCGGGCCCGCTGCTGGATCGCATCTCCGCGCACCGCCGCCAGGACGAGATCCCGCCCGAACGACTGAAGGAATGCGTGGCCGCCTTCTCGGGCGCGCTGCGCGAACTGGTCCGCGACCGCTATCCGCTGCCCGACAACGAGCACGTGGAATACGAAGTGGTGGGCGACAAGCCGTGGTCGGGCTTCAACTACTACCTGGGCGACTACCAGTCCCGGGTGGCCATCAACTCCGATCTCAAGCAGCACCTGTCGCATCTGCCCGCACTGATCGCGCACGAGTCCTACCCCGGCCACCACACCGAGCACTGCCGCAAGGAGGCCGGGCTGGTCGGTGCCGGGCAGGACGAGCAGACGCTGTTCGTGGTGAACACCCCGCAGTGCCTGATGGCGGAGGGGCTGGCCGATCTGGCCCTGAAGTCGATCGTGGGCCCGGGCTGGGGCCGCTGGGCGCAGGAGATCTACGCCGATCTCGGCTTGCGTTTCGATGGTGAACGCGCCGAGCGGATTTCGACCGCGTCGGCGAATCTGCTGAGTGTGCGCCAGGATGCGGCGCTGTTGCTGCACGACCGCAAGCGTGATTCGACCGAGGTCTCGGAGTATCTGCAGCGCTGGAGTCTGGTCACGCCGGAGCGGGCCACGCAGTCGCTGCGCTTCCTGTCCTCACCGCTGTGGCGGGCCTACATCTCCACCTACGTGGAGGGCTATCGACTGCTGGGCGGCTGGCTGGATCGGGCGGACGATGCCGCCGAGCGGTCCGAGCGGTTCCGCCGCCTATTGGACGAACCCCTCACACCCGGCGCCATCCGCCGCATGTGAGGGGTACTCCCCGACTGTCCGGAAGGGTCAGGCACCCCAGGCGTTGCAGGACGCGCCGCCGCTGGACGCGGTGCACAGGGTGCGCAGCAGGGTGAACAGGATGTCGGTCGGGCCACCGGTCGCGATATTGAACAGCATGTGATGAATCCTCGAAATCTAGGTAGGGCCAAGGACACTGACCTATCTGAGTCAGCCGTGCGTCACCTTACCCAGATTTGTTGCTCCGCCATAGCCTGTATCTGTGATTCTGTCCACTCGAAGGACTGTTAACGCCGTTGGCTAAGATGAGAGCACCGCGACTGGCGCACTCGAGGTGGAAGTAACCACCGGGAAGCACCCAAGTCCGGCACCGCGCGCCTGGGTGCCTGGCGATCCCCGAATCCCGATTCGGGGCACCCGGACGACGGAGGTGCGCCAATGCGCGATTCCCAGAACCCACTGACCGACGCCGCGTCGGCGGCCAATACACTCGGCGGCGTGACGACCCAGACGAGCGCCTCTGTGAACAGCCAGTCCCTCGCCGAACTCGACCCCGAGGTCGCGGCCGCGATGGGCGGCGAACTCGCTCGCCAGCGCGACACCCTCGAGATGATCGCCTCGGAGAACTTCGTGCCGCGCGCGGTCCTGCAGGCGCAGGGCAGCGTGCTCACCAACAAGTACGCCGAGGGCTACCCGGGTCGCCGCTACTACGGCGGCTGCGAGAACGTCGACATCGTCGAGGATCTGGCCCGCGCCCGCGTCAAGGAGCTCTTCGGCGCCGAGTTCGCCAACGTCCAGCCGCACTCGGGCGCGCAGGCCAACGCCGCCGTGCTGTCCGCGCTGATGAACCCGGGCGAGAAGCTGCTCGGCCTGGACCTGGCCCACGGCGGCCACCTCACCCACGGCATGCGCCTGAACTTCTCGGGCAAGCTGTACGAGGTGCACGCCTACGGCGTGTCCAAGGAAGACCACCGCGTCGACATGGACGAGGTCCGCAAGATCGCCCGCGACACCCGTCCGAAGGTGATCGTCGCCGGCTGGTCGGCGTACCCGCGGCACCTGGACTTCGCCGCCTTCCGTGAGATCGCGGACGAGGTCGGCGCCTACCTGTGGGTCGACATGGCGCACTTCGCCGGCCTGGTCGCCGCCGGGCTGCACCCGTCGCCGGTCCCGCACGCCGACGTCGTGTCCTCCACCGTGCACAAGACCCTGGGTGGCCCCCGCTCCGGCCTGATCCTGGCCAAGCAGGAGTTCGCCAAGAAGCTGAACTCCTCGGTCTTCCCGGGCCAGCAGGGCGGCCCGCTCATGCACGCCATCGCCGCCAAGGCCGTGGCCTTCAAGATCGCCGCCGGCGCCGAGTTCGCGGAGCGTCAGGCCCGCACCATCTCCGGCGCCAAGATCCTGGCCGAGCGCCTGACCGCCACCGACGCCAAGGACAAGGGCATCACCGTCCTGACCGGCGGCACCGACGTGCACCTGGTGCTGGTCGACCTGCGCAACTCGCAGCTCGACGGCCAGCAGGGCGAGGACCTCCTGCACGAGATCGGAATCACCGTGAACCGCAACGCGGTTCCGTTCGACCCGCGCCCGCCGATGGTCACCTCCGGCCTGCGCATCGGCACCCCGGCCCTGGCCACCCGCGGCTTCGGCGACGAGCAGTTCACCGAGGTCGCCGAGATCATCGCCGCCGCGCTGACCGGCTCCGCCGACCTGGACTCGCTGCGCCAGCGGGTCTCCACACTGGCCCAGGACTTCCCGCTGTACGACGGCCTCGAGGACTGGCGTCTGCTGGGCTGACAGCGGCCGAACGGTCAAGCGCCCGCCGCGATCTCACGATCGCGGCGGGCGCTCGTCGTCTCAGCAGGTCCAGAACCTGCGCGGGCCGCCGGTGAGCTGGGGAGCGTCGGCGGAAACGGTGGCGATCAACTCCTTGGGATGCGGGTTGACCCAGTTGCGCTCCGTCGAACCGTCGCGGAACACGACCGTGGGCACGGTCTCGTTGCCGTCGGCCACCGAGCGCACGAACGCCGCCGCGTCCGGGTCCTGCCAGATGTCGACCTCGCGGTGCACGATGCCGTGCCTGTTGAGGACCCGGCGCATGCGGGAACAGTAGGGGCAACCCGGCCGCCGGTAGACGATCAGCTCGGCGGTGGCGTCAGCGCTCATCATCGGAGTGTAGGACCCGGGCGGCGGAACGGCCTATGCCGCAGGGGGATTGGATTCGCGGCTCAGGCGTGCTCGGTGGCTCAGGCGTGCTTGGTGAGGTAGTCCAGGTACATCGGACGCAGCACCTCGCCCAGCTTGCCCTCGCCGGCGTGGAAGTAGTCGTCGAGCAGGGCCGCGGTGTTCCAGATGTCGACTTCGCCCTCGCCCTGCTTACCCGCGGCGACCTCGGCGCCGGGGATCGCCTTGAGCAGTTGCCACAGGAATTTCACGTCACCGTGGCGGGCGGCCAGCTTCACGGCGCGGTCGTGCAATTCCTTGGTCGACAGGGTCGCCAGATCCGGAGTTTCGGCCATGGTCTCGACTGTAATGGAGGCCATGACACAGCAACCGCGATACCGGGTCAAGCGCGTCTACGACGACCCCGACACCGCCGACGGCCGCCGTGTTCTGGTGGACCGGCTGTGGCCGCGCGGGATCAGCAAACAGCAAGCGGCCATTGACGAATGGGCCAAAGACGTGACGCCGTCGAACGAACTTCGCAAGTGGTATCACGCCGCGCCGGAGACACGCCGTGCCGAGTTCGAGCGCAAGTATCGAATCGAGCTCGGTGCGGACGCGGCCCGCGAAGGTCTGGCGCACCTCCGGGCCGAGGCTCAGGAAGGGCCGTTGACCCTGGTCACGGCCACGAAAGACCCGGAGCACAGCCATGTTCCCGTACTCCTCGACGAACTGGGCGAAACGCGCAGAGCGGACAGGCGTTAACGCGATCTTCACCAATGCGCCCGATAGTCCAGGAGCCGGATCGCGAATTCGGCGGTAGCGTCGGGGGTGCGGGCCGCGTAGGTGTGGCTCGTACGGGAGGTCCTGATCGTGACTGAGCAACTCAGTGCGAGGGGGCCGGCACCCGGCCCTCGGGTCGTACGACCCCAAGGCTGACCGGCCCAGCGAGAACGCTCGCGCGGTGTCGCGCGAGTGGCAAAGGAGCCCACCGTGACTGATGCACGCTCCGTCAACGCTCCCACCAGGGACGCCGGCTCTGACCAGAGCCCGCGGCCCGCGACACGGGGAGTTCGCGCCTCGCAGTCGTCCGATTCCGGACCGAAAACCTTCGTAGTCGACACGTCGGTGCTGCTGTCCGACCCCTGGGCCCTGATCCGCTTCGGCGAGCACCACGTGGTGCTGCCGCTGGTGGTGATCAGTGAGCTCGAGGCCAAACGCCACCACCACGAACTCGGCTGGTTCGCTCGCGAGGCGCTGCGCATGCTGGACGACATGCGACTGGCGCACGGTCGGCTCGATCAACGGGTGCAGGTCGGCACCCAGGGCGGGACACTCCAGGTGGAGTTGAACCATACCGACCCCGCGGTACTGCCCGTCGGATTCCGCACCGACAGCAACGATTCCCGCATCCTGGCGTGCGCGCTCAACCTGGCCGCCGAGGGGCAGCGAGTCGTGCTGGTGTCCAAGGACATTCCGCTGCGGGTCAAGGCCGGCGCGGTCGGTCTCCGGGCCGACGAGTACCACGCGCAGGACGTCGTCACCTCCGGCTGGACCGGCATGGTGGAGCTCGAGGTGGCCCCGGCCATCGTCGACAAGCTCTACGCCGAGTCGATCATCGATCTGGACGAGGCCCGGGACATGCCGTGCCACACCGGAATCCGGATGGTCGGCACTCGCGGCAGCGCCCTGGCCCGGGTCACGCCGGACAAACGGGTACAGCTGGTGCGCGGCGACCGGGAGGCGTTCGGACTGCACGGTCGCTCGGCCGAACAGCGGATCGCGCTGGATCTGCTGCTGGACGAGACGGTCGGCATCGTCTCGCTCGGCGGGCGGGCCGGTACCGGTAAATCCGCGCTGGCGCTGACGGCCGGACTGGAGGCGGTGCTCGAGCGCCGCACGCATCGGAAGGTGGTGGTGTTCCGCCCGCTCTACGCGGTGGGCGGGCAGGAGCTCGGCTATCTGCCGGGCTCGGAGAGCGACAAGATGGGGCCGTGGGCGCAGGCCGTCTTCGACACCCTGGAGGGGCTGGCCAGCCCCGAGGTGATGGAGGAGGTGCAGGCGCGCGGCATGCTGGAAGTGTTGCCGCTCACCCACATTCGCGGACGCTCGCTGCACGACTCCTTCGTGATCGTGGACGAGGCCCAGTCGCTGGAACGCAATGTGCTGCTCACCGTGTTGAGCCGGTTGGGCAGCGGATCGCGGGTGGTGCTCACCCACGATGTGGCCCAGCGCGACAACCTGCGGGTGGGCCGGCACGACGGCGTGGCCGCGGTGATCGAGAAGCTCAAGGGGCACCCGCTGTTCGCGCACGTCACCCTCACCCGCAGTGAGCGGTCGCCGATCGCGGCGCTGGTCACCGAGATGCTGGAGGAGTTCGGGCCGAATTCCTGACATTCGGTAGGTAGTTCACCCGCCCGGCCGGAGAGCGACGCGCCCTCCGGCCGGGCGATTTCTTGGCAAGCGTTTCAACTCCCCGACCGCAGGGTACTTTTCGCCGAGTTATCGGCCAGATTCGCGGGAGGATGGAACATGCACCACTTCACACGACGGACAGCCGGCATCATCGCGGCAATCGCGGTCGCCGCCACGCTCGGCGCGGGCTGCAGCAAGGACGACACCAAGGATTCGTCCTCGGCGACGAGCACCACCGTGGCCACGGCGCAGACCGGTGAGACCCACGCCGGCGGCGGCGAGAACCACGCCACCGAGACCAAGATCGCGACTCCGGGCGGCGAGATCGCCGTCAGCGGTGCCGTGTTCGAGAAGTACACCCAGATGGGCGGAGCCACCGGCAAGCTCGGCCTGCCGACCGGCGCGGCCACGGAGGTTCCCGGCGGCTGGGTGCAGGAATTCGACGGCGGCGCCATCTACGCCAGCCCCGAGCACGGCGCCCACGTCGTGTGGGGCGAGATCCGCAAGGCCTGGGACGAGCGGGGCGGCGCCACCGGCAAGCTCGGTTACCCGACCAGCGACGAGTACGACATCACCGGCGGCAAGCAGAGCGATTTCAGCGGCGGCAGCATCACCTGGGTCGACAACAAGACCACCGTCACCGAGAAGTAGCGATTCCGCCTCCCCGGGGCTTCGGCACCCCCGCCCAGCGCTGCCGGCGTCACGGCTCGTGGCCCGGCGGCCGGGTGCCGAAGCCGCCGCGGGCAAGCTCGGGGAGGCGCTCCCACCTCGCGGAATCGGTTGTCGCGGCGGCTTCCCGGGCCGTGGTCGGGCCATAGCGAATTCGAATAGCCGCCGAAGATCCCCACGGTTGCCGATCTGCCGCTAGGTTGTTCGCGTGCACAACGTTTTGCCCGATCGGGATTTGCTGGAATCGCTCGCTGCGGAGGTGGAAACCAACCTCACCCGGCATATCGACGCCGCCCCGGAGTGGCAGCCCCACGACTACGTGCCGTGGACCGACGGCCGCAACTTCCAGGCCATGGGCGGAACCGACTGGGACCCGGCGCAATCCGAGCTGAGCGAGGTCGCCAAGACCGCCCTCACGGTGAGCGTGCTGATCGCCGACAACCTGCCCTCCTACCACCGTGAGCTGGGCAAGCACCTGCGCACCGGCCCGTGGTGGCGGTGGGTCGGCCGCTGGACCGCCGAGGAGAACCGGCACGAGATCCTCATCCGCAACTTCCTGATGGTGTCGCGCGCCGTCGACCCGGTCGCGCTCGAGCGCATGCGCATGGCGGCCATGACCGCCAGCTTCAACCGCCCCGGCATGCACCTGCTCGACGTGCTCGCGGTGTCCGCCTTCGAAGAGGCCGCCGCGGCCGTGCGGCACCGCAACACCGCCCGCCTCGCCGACCACATCATGGTCGCGTCCATCGCCGACCGCCTGGCCGCCGACGACGAACTGCAGGCCGTCTTCTTCGGCAACCTGATCTCCGCCGCCCTGGACCTGGCCCCTGACCAGACCTTGCGCGCCATCGCCGACCGGATCGCCGACTTCCACGTGCCGGTCATCGAGCTGGCCGACGGCCGCTCCAGCGACGAGGTGCTCGCCGCGGCCGGGATCTACGACCGCGCCCAGGAGCCGGAGCTGGTGTTCGGCCCGCTGCTCGAGCAGTGGAAGGTGTTCACCCGCACCGACCTCGGCGAAGCCGGGGAGAAGGCGCGCGCCGAACTGGCCCACCTGCGGCCCTGAATCAGCCCACGCGACAGGATCGGTCGCCGCGCCGGGATCGCCGCCGCGACCGAACCGCCTGCCGCGCCCCGGAATCGCCGGGGTACCCAGCCTGACACCGCGCCTCGTGCGCGGTTTCGATGCCGACGCCCGCCGCGAGAATCGTGGCGGGCGTTGTGCTTTCGCGGGGCGGTGCGCCGGTCAGTGCGGGAGTATCGCGCGCACCACGCCGGCCGCCGTGCCGCGCAGGACGTTCTCCCACGAGAAATGGTCGTGCCACACCGTGATGCGGCCATTGCGGAATTCGAAGGTGCCGCACACCCAGAACGCGATCTCGATCGGGCCCATCCGCAGGTAGTCGGTGCGCTCGGTGAGCACCACCCCGTCGTCGGTCGCCGCGATGTGGTGCATGTCGGCCCGGAAGCCGAACCGCGGGTTGTTGAACAGGCCCAGCACCCAGCGCACCCGGTCGATACCGCGCACGTCGGGCAGCGAGGTGTTCTTCCAGACCATGCCCGGATCGGCCAGTTCGAGGGCCTCGGGCACGATGTTCATCTCCAGCGCGGCGAAGAATTCGCGCACGGTGGTGACCGGATCCTGCTTCAGCTCGGGTAGCTCCGCCATCTGCCGAGCGTAAGCCGAATCCGGGCCGCGGCACAGACATTCCCGGCATCTACCGCCGTGTCGCGATCAGCGCCGCCACCCCGTCCAGGATCCGTTCGATGCCGTAGTCGAGGGCATTGTCGCGGCCCGCCTCGGCCGCGCTCTCGGTGCCCGGGACGGACTCGGCGAGCGCCAGCGCCGCGTGCGGGAAGCGGTCGGCCTGGGTCAGGAACACCGCGGTCATCTCCCGCGTCAGTTCGCCCTCGAGGTCCGCGCCCGCGGTCCCGGTCTGCAAGCCCATCCCGCGCACGTGGTTGAGCAGCAGCACGACGGTGTCGAGGCGTTCGGCGTGGGTCAGGCCGCTGCCGTCCAGCACGGCGAGAGCGGTCTCCAGCCAGGCCAGTTCGTTGGGGCCCATCACCCGGACCCCGATCGCCAGTTCATTGAGCCACGGGTGGGCGACGGCGTTGCCGAAGAAGGTTCCGGCCCACTCCCGCAGGTAGGCCCGCCACGCTTCGGGATCGGCGTGGTCGGTGTGGTTCTCCGGCGGCGTGCCCAGGGCGGCGTCCAGCATGAGTGCCGTGAGCTCGGTCTTGCCGGGGACATAGCGGTACAGCGCCATCTTGGCGCAGCCGAGCCGTTCGGCGAGCCGGGCCATGGACAGGTTGGCCAGGCCTTCGGCGCCGGCGAGGTCGACCGCCTCGGCGACGATGCGCTCGAGGGTGAGCGAGGGTTTGGGCCCGCGCCGGGGGCGGTCGGGGGTGCCCCAGAGCAGTTCGCGGGTGGTGGGTGCCGGCATGGTCGCCATCCTTCCGGATTTCTGGGTTGACACCTAACTGCGTCCACCATACTCTATTAATCATCAACAGCGTCCGAGAGACGCAGTTACTGAAGGGGTCACCATCATGCGCAACACCACCGTCCTCGTCTCCGGCGCCAGCGTCGCCGGTCCCGCCCTCGCCTACTGGCTGCACCGCTACGGCTTCCAGGTGACCGTGGTCGAGAAGGCCCCGGCGCTGCGCCCCGGCGGCCAGGCCATCGACTTCACCGGCGAGACCCACATGACCGTGCTCGAGCGCATGGGCGTGCTCGCCGACATCGAACGCCGCCAGACCGGCAAGACCGACATGGTCATGCTCGACGAGTCCGGGCGGCAGCGGGCCCTCATCTCCGGCGACTTCACCGGCGGCGACATCGAGATCCTGCGCGGCGACCTGGCCCAGGTCATGTACCAGCGGACCGCGGACAGCTGCGAATACCTGTTCGGCGACACCGTCACCGCGCTCACCGAGACCGCCGACGGCGTGCACGTCGAGTTCGCGCACGCTCCCGCCCGGCGCTTCGACCTCGTCTTCGGTTGCGACGGAATCCATTCGCGGGTACGGAAACTGGCCTTCGGAGCCGAATCCGAATTCGTCGCCTATCGGGGCTACTACTACGCGCTCGCGGGCGCGTCGCAGTGGGAGGACGCCGACGGCTCACGCGAGCGGGCGGTGTCGCACGGCTGGACCGCGCCGGGACGGCTCGCGGTGAACGGCGGGGCGAAGGCGGCGCAGCTGTACATGTTCGCCGCACCCGAACTCGACTACTCGCGAGACGATGTCGACGAGCAGCGCCGGATCGTCGCCGAGCGATTCGCGGGCATGGGCGGGGACGTGCCCGCCATGCTGGCCGAACTCCCGCACCTGGACGGGTTCTACCTGGACTCGCTGAGCAAGGTGACGATGAAGAACTTCGTGTCCGGACGCGTCGCCCTGGTCGGCGACGCCGGGTACGGCAACACCCTCGCCGGATTCGGCACCGGGCTCGCCGTCGTCGGCGCGTATGTCCTGGCCGGTGAACTGGCCGTCGCCGACGGCGATCACACCGTCGCCTTCGCCCGCTACCAGGACATCATGCAGCGCTACCTGCGCAAGGCCGACGACGCCCGCCCCGGCCCGTTCCTGGCCCCGAAAACCGCTCTGGGCCTGCGTTTCCGCAATTGGTTCCTGGGATCGTGGGCCTTCGGCATGATGCTGAAGTACGCCGACTCGGCGAAGAACGACATCGAATTGCGGGACTACCCGGCGCTCGTCGCCAACTGAGCGGATGGGCTCAACGCCAGGGCCCGAACAGCCCGTTCGCGTACTCGGTCAGCGCGTTCTGCAGGAACGGCCCGAAACTCACTCGGGCCACACCCAATTCGGCGAAGTACTCCCGCCCGCCCTGGGTCGGGATGCCGATGGAATTGATCGGCAACGGCAGTTCCCCGGTGAGCCGCCGCAACACCTCGGGCTCGTGCCGGCCGACCGGATACAGCACATCGGCTCCGGCGGCAGCGGCGAGACGCAACCGCTCGAGCGCACTGTCGAACCGCTCCTCCGGAGTCCCGGTGTAAAGTCGGCGGCTTGCTGCTCGAGGCTCATGGTTCGATCCTGCCTGACGGTGTCGGTCGGCGAAAGGTGGACTGCGCCACCGGCACCGGTCGCACGCCGGCGCCGGGTGGCACGGGATCAGTTGCCGTCGACCTTGGCCATCGAGAGCACGTTCAGGCGGCGGTCGAGTTCCTCGAGGGAGAGGTTGTCGCCGATCAGGCCGCGGTCGATGACCGTTTGCCTGATCGTCTTGTGCTCCTTCAGGGCTTGCTTGGCGACGGCGGCGGCTTCCTCGTAGCCGATGGCGGAGTTCAGCGGGGTCACGATGGAGGGGGAGGATTCCGCGAGATGCCGGAGGCGATCGACATCGGCGACCAGGCCGGAGACGCACTTGTCGGCGAACAGGCGGGACACGTTGGCCAGCAGGCGGATCGACTCGAGGACATTGCGGGCCATCACGGGGATGTAGACGTTCAGTTCGAACGCGCCGTTGCCGCCGCCCCAGGCGATGGCGGCGTCGTTGCCGATGACCTGGGCCGCCACCTGCGTAACCGCTTCGGGCAGCACCGGATTCACCTTGCCGGGCATGATCGAGGAGCCGGGCTGCAGGTCCGGCAGCTGGAGTTCCGCGAGGCCGGTGAGCGGTCCCGAACCCATCCAGCGAATGTCGTTGGCGATCTTGGTGAGGCTGATCGCGACCGTCCGCAGGGCGCCCGACAGTTCCACCAGAGCGTCGCGGGCGGCTTGGGCCTCGAAGTGGTCGCGGGCCTCGGACAGGTGGTCGAGGTCGGTCGCCTTCGTCAGTTCCGCAACGACTTTCGCGCCGAAACCGGCGGGCGCGTTGAGGCCGGTGCCGACCGCGGTGCCGCCGATGGCCAGCTCACCGACCCGGGGCAGGGTGGCGAGCAGGCGTTCGATGCCCGCGCTCACCTGCCGGGTGTAGCCGCCGAACTCCTGGCCCAGGGTCACCGGGACCGCGTCCATCAGGTGGGTGCGGCCGGACTTGACCACCGACTTCCACTCCCGCGACTTGTCCTGCAGAGCCAGCCGCAGATGGTCCAGGGCCGGAACCAGCTCCTTGACCACCGCCTCGGTGGCCGCGAGATGCGTTGCGGTGGGGAAGGTGTCGTTGGAGGACTGCGACATGTTGACGTCGTCGTTGGGGTGCACGGTGACGCCGTCGCGGGCCGCGATGCTCGCGATCACCTCGTTGGCGTTCATATTGGAACTGGTGCCCGACCCGGTCTGGAACACGTCGATCGGGAACTGGTCGTCGTGGCGGCCCTCGGCGATCTCGTTCGCGGCGGCGATGATGGCGTCGGCCTTGGCCTTGTCCAGCAGGCCCAGATCGCGGTTCACCGCGGCACAGGCCGCCTTCAGCAGGCCGAGCGCGCGAATCTGCGCACGCTCCAGGCCACGTCCGCTGATCGGGAAGTTCTCCACCGCGCGCTGCGTCTGCGCGCGCCACAGGGCGTCGACGGGCACACGAACCTCACCCATCGTGTCGTGCTCGATCCGGTACTCGGTCATGTATTCGACCCTAGGCCGGTGCCGCCCGTCGTGGGGGTGCCACGCCTGAGGGAATCGGCACACGCCGCCAGGGAATAGCCCGCGACCAGGGCGGAAACGAAGAGCCGCCCCGGTGGACGGATCCACCGGGGCGGCAATCTGTTTCGCGATACCGATCAGGGCAGCGGCGGGGTGGCGTGCTCGTCGCCCACGAAGTCCACCGACGCGTACTCGCGCAGCTTGGTCAGGCGGTGGAAGCCGTCGATCATGCGGATGGTGCCGGACTTGGCGCGCATCACGATGGACTGGGTGTAGGCGCCGCCACCGTAGTAGCGCACGCCCTTGAGCAGGTCACCATCGGTGACGCCGGTGGCGCTGAAGAACACGTCGTCGCCGGAGACCAGGTCGGTGGTGTTCAGGATGCGGTCCAGGTCGTGGCCGGCGTCGATGGCCTTCTGGCGCTCGGCGTCGTCCTTCGGGGCCAGCTTGGCCTGCAGCGCGCCGCCCATGCAGCGCATGGCGGCCGCGGCGATGATGCCCTCGGGGGTGCCGCCGATGCCGATCAGCATGTCCACGCCCGACTCGGGGCGGGCGGTGGCGATCGCGCCGGCCACGTCACCGTCGGAGATGAGGCGGATGCGGGCGCCCGCCTCGCGCACGGCCTTCATGTGCTCGGCGTGACGGGGACGGTCCAGGATGCAGACGGTGAGGTCGGAGACCGAGGAGTTCTTGGCCTTGGCGACCCGGCGCAGGTTCTCCGCGATCGGCGCGCCCAGGTCGATGACATCGGCGGCGTCGGGGCCGACGGCGATCTTCTCCATGTAGAACACGGCCGACGGGTCGAACATGGCGCCGCGCTCGGCGACCGCCAGCACGGAGATGGCGCCGGGGGAGCCCTTCGACATCAGGGTGGTGCCGTCGATCGGGTCGACCGCGAAGTCCAGTTCGGCGCCGGTGCCGTCGCCGACCAGCTCGCCGTTGTACAGCATGGGCGCTTCGTCCTTCTCGCCCTCACCGATCACCACGATGCCGCGCATGGAGACGGTCGCGACCAGCTGACGCATGGCGTCCACGGCCGCGCCGTCGCCGCCTTCCTTGTCACCCCGGCCGACCCAGCGGCCCGCGGCCATGGCGCCGGCCTCGGTGACCCGGACCAACTCGAGTGCGAGGTTGCGGTCCGGTGCCTCGCGGCGGCTGGATGCGGTCATGAGAGGAGCCTCCTTGTTGTCAACTGCTGCGTAAATTGTCGCATTGCGGTTTTGGGCTCCACGCAAGTACTGACGTTTCACTTTCGTGCTGGTCGTGGACCTTTACGGGAAGCGCCGGACCGGAACGGCTTCGTTGACGGCGCCACCAGGATTCGTTGACGGCGCCACCAGGATTCGTTGACGGCACTGTGAGCCGGGTCGCATCCGGGGCCCGTGGATACTTGGGGCGTGTCGTACCAAAAGCCGCGCAGCCAGAACGACTACAAGGACCTCATCTGGTCCTTGCTCCCGCTGGTGCTGATCTGTCTGGTCATCGCGGGCATCGCGAGCCAGTGCTCCTTCTCGGCGAAGGGTCCGACACCGGGCCAGATTCCGAACTTCGACGTCAAGGCTGCCCTCACCGACGACGCCAAGCACCTGCCGTTCCCGATCCGGATGCCGGTCCTGCCCGACAGCGGACCGGACAAGTGGACCCCCAACTCGGGCAGCCACGACACCATCACCGGCACTGGCGGCGGCGAGCTCAGCACGGTCGGCTTCATCAGCCCCGAGGGCACCTACATGCAGCTGACGCAGTCCAACGCCAGCGTGGAAGCCCTCGCCAAGAAGTACGCGCCCGTGAAGGTCGCGACGAGCAGCGAGCAGCGCGGCGACCACAAGTGGAGCGTCTTCGCCGAACCCGGCTCCGAACCCGCCTGGATCTCCGACTTCGGCGACGTCCGGATCCTGATCAAGGGCGCGGGCAACGGGGCGGCGTTCAACACGCTGTCGACCGCGCTGGGCCAGGCCCAGCCGCTGCCGCGCAGCTGAGCCCGGCGACGGCCGGCCCGCTGCCCGGGCCGTTCACACGGGCGCGTCCGCTCCCGTGCAGGTCCTGCTATTCCGCCGACGTGCGGTGCGCGAGGGCGTCCTCCACGCGCTGGCGCGCCCCCGCGAGGTGCTGCTCGCAGCGGGTGGCCAGGGCCTCGCCGCGCTCCCACAGCGCCAGCGACTCGTCCAGATCCATACCGCCCTGCTCGAGCATCTTGACCACGTTCACCAACTCGTCGCGGGCGCGCTCGTAGCCGAAGCCCGCGATCTCGCTGCGGTCGTCGTCGGACATGGCGGTGCGGTCGGTCATTCGGAGTCCTTCCGGGTCGGGCGGGGAGCCAGGGATTGGGAGCCGAGGGCCGCGGCGGAGATCGCGCCGTCGGCCACCCGGATCCGGAGCTGGGTGCCGGGCGGCGAGTCCTCGATGGCCCGGACCACCTCGCGGTCCTTGCCGTTCACCCGCTGCACCACCGCGTAACCGCGGGCCAGCGTGGCGGCCGGGCCGACGGCGGCGAGCTTCTCGCGCAGGTGGCGGGTGGTGGTGGATTCGCCCGAGAGCCGATGATCCACCGCGCGCCGGGCGGCGGTGCGCAGGCGCTCCACCTCGTCGTGGCGCTGCTCGAGCAGGCGCAGCGGGTCGGCCAGCACCGGGCGCGAACGCAATTGGGCCAGGGCGCGGGCCTCCCGGTCCACCCAGCCCCGCAAGGCCGCGTTGGCGCGCGACCGAAGCTCCCGCAGCAGCGCGGTTTCCGCGGCCGCGTCGGGCACGATTCGCTTGGCGGCGTCGGTGGGGGTGGCGGCACGCAGGTCCGCCACATAGTCCGAGATCGGATTGTCCGGTTCGTGGCCGATGGCGCTGACGATCGGGGTCCTCGCGGAAACGATGGCGCGGCACAGGGTCTCGTCGGAGAACGGCAGCAGATCCTCCACGCTGCCGCCGCCGCGCGCCAGCACGATGACATCCACCTCGGGATTCGCGTCCAGAGCGGCGATCGCCTCCAGGATCTGCGGCACCGCGGTCGGGCCCTGCACGGCGGTATTGCGGATCTCGAAACGCACCGCGGGCCAGCGTTGCGTCGCCACCGTCACCACATCGTGCTCGGCGGCGCTGGCGCGGCCGGTGATCAGGCCGATCCGATTGGGCAGGAACGGGATCGGACGCTTGAGCCGCGGATCGAACAGGCCCTCCGCCGCCAGCAGCGCCTTCAACCGCTCGATGCGGGCCAGCAGCTCGCCGATGCCGACCGGGCGAATCTCGGTGACCCGCAACGACACCGTGCCACGGCCGGTGAAGAACGACAGCTTGCCGTACACGACGACCCGGCTGCCCTCCTGCAACGGCACCGCGGAACCGCGCAGCAGCTCCGGGTCACAGGTCACCGACAGCGACATGTCCGCGGCCGTATCCCGCAGCACCAGAAACGCGGTGCGGGTGCCGGGGCGCACGTTCATCTGGGTGATCTGACCCTCCACCCACACCGCGCCCAGCCGGTCGATCCACTGCGCCACTTTCACGGCGATGGTCCGCACCGGCATCGGGTTCTCGGCCGTCGAGCTCGGCGGCTTCGCGGCGCTCGGCGTCGTATCGGTGCTCACAATTCCGCCTCTCCGAGTCTTCAGCGGGCGGCACAGAGCCGTAGCCGGTTTCGCACCCGTGCCGGCGGCTGGGTGCCGAACCGATTTTGGGCGTACCCGGGAAGTTACCCCGGTCGGCGCGAGACCAGTCGTCGCGTTGACACACGCCTCGGAACGCCGGTCGTCTCCGAGCGCCGGTCGATGGGCTCAGCCCCGGTCGACCGGCGCTCGGACGAACGGTGTGAACTCTACTGGGCGGTCACCGTCGCGATGCGGTTGGTCAGCATCGTGACGAAGGGGGCGCGGTCGCGGGTCTGCTTCTCGTAGTCGAGCAGGGTGGCCAGCTCGTCCACCGAGAGCTGGCGCAGCCGGGCGCGCAGCTGGGCGATGGTCATGTCCGCGTAGGCGAAGCGGGTCGCGACTTCCGGCTCGGTGACGGAGGTCTCGGGTTCGGCGGGGGCTTCGGGCTCGGCCGGGTCGTCCTCGGCGTCGGGGACGATTTCCAGTCTGACCGGAGCGCTGCCGTTGTGGCCGTTGGTGGCGGCCTTGGAAGCCGTTGCGGGCGCGCCCGATTCGGTGATCTCCGGTTCGGCAGCCTCCTGCGCGGCCGATTCGGTGGTCACCGGGGCGGGATCGGGCTCGGTGAAGAGGTCGAAACGGCTTCGATACGCCGATTCGGTGCCGAAGCTGGGAGTTTGCTCGTCGTCTTCGTCCTCGTCGAAGGTGGCCCAGGCGGGCTGCTCCTCGGACTGGGTGAGCAGACGGTCGAAAACGGCGTCGCCCTTGAGAGCGAGGCTGGTCACGAACTGCTGGAGGTGCATGGTGGTCTGCAGCATCTGGCTGATCGCGGTGATCGGGAAGTTGATCGCGGTCGTCGGTAGCCGACGAGTTTCCTCGAGGGCATAGACGGCGGCCCCGGCGGCGACCCGGGCCAGGAACGGAGGTCGGAACATGCCCCTAGCCTGCCCGAAACGCCGTGTGATGCAAAGGTGAGAAGCCACGAAAAGTGATTGTGACCCCAACCTCCGCGCGAATGCGCACCGGGCCGCACACGTATTCTGTGGGGCATGTCCTCGGGTATCCCTTTGAACGTCGGAATCGTCCGGTCCGCGGCGGGTGATGCCGGCGCGCCGCTGAGTCCTTCGCACAAGCGCGTACTGCTCGCCGAACCGCGCGGTTATTGCGCCGGTGTGGACCGGGCGGTCGAAACTGTGGAG
This sequence comes from Nocardia sp. NPDC004582, assembly GCF_053602115.1. Classification (NCBI taxonomy): domain Bacteria; kingdom Bacillati; phylum Actinomycetota; class Actinomycetes; order Mycobacteriales; family Nocardiaceae; genus Nocardia; species Nocardia sp. NPDC004582. The sequence continues at coordinate 23,315 of NZ_JBSGCY010000104.1, forward strand.
AAGGCGCTCGAAAAGCACGGCGCCCCCCTCTATGTCCGCAAAGAAATCGTGCACAACCGGCACGTGGTGGAAACGCTGCGGGACCGCGGTGTGATCTTCGTCGACGACACCGAGGAGGTGCCGGAGGGCGCGCTCGTGGTGTTCTCCGCGCACGGCGTCTCCCCGGCCGTCCACGAATCCGCGGCCGCGCGCAACCTGCACACCATCGACGCCACCTGCCCGCTGGTCACCAAGGTGCACCAGGAGGCCAAGCGCTTCGCCCGCGACGACTTCGACATCCTGCTCATCGGCCACGAGGGCCACGAGGAGGTCGAGGGCACCGCCGGTGAGGCGCCCGAGCACGTACAGCTGGTCGACGGCCCGGACGCCGTCGACGCCGTCACCGTGCGCGACGAGAACAAGGTGATCTGGCTCTCCCAGACCACGCTCTCGGTCGACGAGACCATGGAGACCGTCAACCGGCTGCGGCAGAAGTTCCCCAAGCTGCAGGATCCGCCCAGCGACGACATCTGCTACGCCACCTCCAACCGCCAGACCGCGGTGAAGGCGATGGCGCCGGAATGCGATCTGGTGATCGTGGTCGGCTCCCGCAATTCGTCGAACTCGGTGCGGCTGGTGGAGGTCGCGCTCAGCGCGGGCGCTCGCGCCGCGCACCTGGTGGACTACGCCCGCGAGGTGGATACCGCCTGGCTGGAGGGCATCGGCACGGTCGGCGTCACCTCGGGCGCCTCGGTTCCGGAGATCCTCGTGGAGGGTGTGCTGGAGCTGCTGGCCGAGCACGGTTTCGGTGAGGTGGTGCCGGTCACCACCGCCAACGAGACGCTGGTCTTCTCGTTGCCGCGCGAACTGCGCGCCGCGCGCGGGTAATCCCGCGGCCGGGTTATTCGGCTCCGAAAAAACATTCGCGCCTGCCACATTCGTTGTGGCGGGCGCGAATTGCTATCCGGATGATCGTATTTCGTCCCGAATTTCGTGATTGCCGGAAATCTACGGTGAGCGTCGCTCGGGTGTCGCGGTCAGCGTTCGATGCGACCGGAATCGCGTTCGCGATAGCGCACATTCGGACGCGGATGCGGGGGCACCTCGCCCGGCTATCAGGACCGTGCTGCACCCCGTCGCCGACCTGGCGACCGCCAAGACCGTGTACACCGCGCTGCTGGGCTTGGAGCCGCAGACCGACTCCCCCTA